>JAKAMT010000123.1 GCA_021812705.1 Bacteroidota bacterium
CGGGCATGAATGCGGTGGGTCTTTCTCCTCTTTCCACCGAAGATTTCATGCCGAAAATTCCTTTTTTGAAACTTAAAGTTGAATCGATTGTCCTCATGAAAAGTAATATCTGAGTTCTCTTTGCCCAATCGTTAACAAAATATATTCTGGAATTTTTTATCGGGTGAAAAATTATTTCGCCTGCTGCTTTTGCAAGTCTTACAAAAACGTTCTGTGCGTGAACAAGTGGAGACATTAGCAGGCGCCAGAATCCCGACCCGGCGGGGTAGCGGACCGGCTCCAAATGGCTGAATTCATCCGTATGAAGAATGGATCCGATAGCCACTCCGTCTGAAAATGTTTTTTCCTTATCGTATGAAGTAACCCCGATCAGACTTTCCGAATTGGTTCTGATCCCCGTTCCGATTTTATCCGATAGATTGGGGAGGGAAGTCCGCTTCAGTTTCAGCAGAAGTTTTACAGTTCCCAGAACGCCCCCCGAAAAAATAATTCCCCGTGTTGTATAAAATCCTTTGCGTTTAAATGTTGATGCAGAGGATTTGAAAGAAACTTTGTACCCGTTTGAACCGTTCTTCGCTATAAGCGGAACTACATCGTAAACTTCCGACTGAGCCAGAATCTGAGCTCCGTTCTTCTGAGCGAAATATAGATAATTTTTATCGAGCGTATTCTTCGCATTGAACCGGCATCCTACCATGCAGCCGCCGCAGAATGTGCATCCGGCTCTTTCAGGTCCTTCTCCGTTGAAGAAAGGATCCGGCACCGTTTTGTATGGCGTTCCAAAATAGACTGCTACATTCGTCGCTTCAAATTCATTTGCCTTGCCTATTCTTTCCGCAATCTTTTTCAATGCGAGATCGCCGGTTTCCAGCCTTGGATTCTTTGCACCGCCCAGCATTCTAAAAGCGGTCTTATAAAAATCCTTCAATTCTTTTTCCCACTCTGCAAGATGCGACCAGCTTTTTGCTTCGAAGAATTCTTTTTTGGGGAGGGCTAACGTATTCGCATAGACCAGCGAGCCGCCGCCTACTCCTACTCCGGATAGAACTGTGACATGCTTGAAGAAAGTAATTTTAAATATTCCGAAAAATTTCAATGCAGGAAGCCAGATCCATCTTTTTACGTTCCAGTTCGTTTTTGCAAAATCATTCGCATTGTGATGCTTCCCTTTTTCAATTACCAGAACTCTGTAGCCTTTTTCCGACAGGCGCAGCGCAGACACAGAACCGCCGAATCCGGATCCTACTATTATATAATCATAATCGAAAATTTTCTTTTTGTCGCTCATTCTTTTTCCGGCAAGTTCCTATATAAAAAAACCGCGTCGGCTGCGACGCGATTTAAATATACTCTCTAATTTTTAATTCCGCTCAGATAAATTCCGTTGAAAAGAAATTTGAAAGCGCCGTGCGTCTGTCCCCTGAATAAAAATTCAGGACCGAACAGATAGAGATTTCCTTTTCCCATCTTCGCCTCCGCGGCCGCAACTCCGCCGTATAATCTGTCCTGGCCCCATGCCCAGCCGCTTCTTAAAGCCCTGTCGCTGTCGAAACATGCAATTGGAGTGATTCCGTTTTTAACTGATTCCGGATTCAATCTGAACACCGGGCTCTCCTCAAATATCATATCAACTCTATCGGATAATCCGAAAGCGATCGGCTGAGTGTTGTCAACTTTTAACTGCATTACAGAAGCGGGAATATAATACTGCTCGCGCGGAAGCGGCAATCCCTTGCTGTCTGTCATGTGATTGCTTAAAGGAAGAGCTAAATGATAAGCCAAATTTGTCGAACTGCCTATGGCCAATACAGTTCCCCCTTCTTCGATGAATTTTTTAATAGCGGGAATTGTGGTATCCGAAGTCACGGTGCCAAGCCTGTCCCTGAATTCTTCAGGAATCGATTCCGGTTTAAAATTCATTTGACCAAAACCGTATTGCTGCTGCGGCTGGGCGGCTCCTCTTAATGGGGGAATAGCGCCGTCCACAAAAATTAAAAGATCAAACTGATCCGACAGTTTACCGCCGTTTAGTTTTTTCGGATACACAACTTCATACGGAAATTCAAATTGTTCAAGCAGCCATCTTGTCCATCCGGAGGGCATCGATCCGCCGTATCTGTCCCATAATCCTATCCTCGTTTTATTCATCTTGACTGATCTTACGGAAGGAATGAAATTTATTCCTTCGAAATTCAGTCCAAGCTGTTCCGATAAATTTTTAATCTTATCAGCCGCAGAATTTTCATTCAGTATAAAAATCGTTCCGGCGGGATAATTTTTGCCATCCGATTTTAATTCTTCCTGGAGCCACAAAATATTCGCGCCCTCTTTCAAAAACCGGTTCACGGCAATCACCGCGTCGTTAGAATCATAGCGGAGCAGGAACCCCTTTGTATTTTTTACTTCCGCCACTTTGCCGGCGGGAACTTTAGCCAATCCTTCAACAGTCTTGAAAGGTCCATCAAAGCTATCCAATATTCTGTCGAACTTTACTCCCATCTGATATGCAAGAGTCCAGCCCGCGTTATCGTAGGGGGGAATCGGAGGTCCCCCTTCGAATTTGAAATCATTAGGATGATCCTGCGGCTCGAACATGTCTAGTATGTGGGGACGGAAGGCCTGAGCTGTTTTTATTACAAGCGAACCGGCGGGATAATTTTTAGAATTAATCTGAAAATCTTTTTCCGCTGTTAAAACTTTTATTCCGCTCTTGATCAATGCGTTCACAAATTTTACGGCTGTCGGAAAATCTTTCTGGTCGCTTGGAATTATATATCCGCGCGGATCTCTGTTCTCGGGAAGTCTGAAGAGGTCGAAATATTTTTTAGGCGTCGAAAATCCGCGCCGTCCTGTAACCTGCACGGTATCTTTTTTCGATTCACGTTCCTTCTTAACTTTTTCTTTCACCATATCCACTATCTGCGGATGAATAGTCCAGTTGTCTCGGCTCCCTTTTTCAATTGAATTTTTTCCCATCAGGTATCTGTTGTAAAGAACCGTTTCTCTGTTGCGCGACGCGTAATCCAATACGGCTCTGTTGAGCGTTATTGAATAATCTATTGATTGACGGAAATGCCATTCCTGCGGCACGATAGGGAGTGGAACATCGTTGGAAGGAAGCAGCCTTTCCGGATTGAACGCGATCTCCATTGGAGTTGGATTTCCGTTCATCTCCGTCAGCATCCCTATTTCATTGTGAAAATATCCTATCGTTCTAAGGCTTCCGTTATACCAGATTGAGTATCCGGTCACGTTTCTCATACCGCTTCCCGGTTTGTTCTCGGCTATCAGACGGTTATGCATCGCCACTCCGACTGCCTGTATACCGATTGTAAGAAGCGGATCATAATTGTAATTCGGGGGATCCCGGAACGGCGGCACAAAAACAATAAGATCTGCCGGACCGGTCTGATGATGATTGTACATTATCTGCGGATACCAGTCGAGAAACATTTCACGCGACATATTTTCGGTTTCCGGCTGATTGATCATATAAAAATCACGGTTGTTGTCATGCCCCACATATTTTTGATAGAGGCGCGGTATATTATTGAAGGTTCTTTTCTTCGGATCGCTCTCCCTCATGTACCAGTTTGCCACCAGATCCATTCCGTCCGGATTTGCGGGAACGAGAAGAAGAATTATATCGTCAAGAAATCTCAAAGTCTCTTCATCGTTCTGGCTTGTCATCTGGTAAGCCATTTCAACAATCTGATTTGCGCCAACAACTTCTGTTGCGTGAAGTCCGCCGTCTATCCAGACGATAGATTTACCCGCCTTGGCCAATCGTTTGGCTTCATCGTCAGTGAGATTTTCGGCAAGCGCCAATTTTTTCGAGATCTCTTTATACTCGGAAAGTTTTTCGAAATTTTTGGGAGACGTTATCGTTGCCATGTATTGAGGACGTCCTTCCGCAGTCTTTCCTATCACTTCCAATTTTATTCTGGGTGATTCCGTCTCCAATTTTTTCCAATAGTCAACCAGTTGAGAATAATTGATTAAGAAATAATCATCTCCAACATTATAACCGAACGCTTCTTTTGGCGAAGTTATTTTTGATTGTGCCGTTAATTGCGCTGCCGAAAGCAGAAAAAGAAAGATCAGCAGAGAAATTTTAAGATGACTTTTCGTTACTCTTGAGTTCAGATAAGATCTCTCGGGTATGCGTGTAAAATATTTTTTTAATTGCCGCATGAACTGTTCCGATATTGGTTTCTGTTTATTTAATTAATATTTCTTTCCTGTCCGATCATTTTAGCAGGGGAATGTAATTCATGAATTATTCTGCTTAAAATTCAAATTAGAACAAATATCCCATAATTTCAATTTTATTCGGGTTTGAATTTGTTAAATAGTTTTAAATGCGCGGGTACAAAATGCAGGATGAATTATCGGGCGGATTTATGATTGTTCGGTTTGATTTTCCTTTTTTTCTTTTACGTCGGGAGGATTCCATCCGACCACACTTCCCGCTTTGATCCTTGAGAAGTAGGGGGATAAAGTTGTTCCGGGCAATGTTCTTACTCCATCTTCAATTTGTATTGGGCCCATTCCTGTGCCGGCTCCTATTATGCAGTTTTTCCCGATTTCAATTATTCCGAAACGGAATTTGCCGCTCCCTTCGTAAGAATGAACGGTAAGCTGCGTGTATGCCCCGAGCAGGCAGTTCTCCCCTATAAAAATCAGTTCGGGACGGAAATGGTCCAGCCAGACCATCTGCATAATTTCTGCACCTTTGCCAATGTGAGCGCCCATCCGTCTGTAGAATTTATTTTTAAAAGGAGTGCCTTTTAAAAGAAAGGAGATTGAGACCTGCAGCATCAGAAGAGTTCTTCTGAAAAAGGGGAGATTCAATACGCGCCAGTTGATTGCATTCTCTTCTTCCGGCGAACCGAGTCCCGAAATCGTGTAATGCCTTTTGACCGGATTAAAAAATTTTTCGAGATTTGTACGCCCGTCGGGAGTTGAGGGATTTAAATTATTCACCTCAATTCCTTTTCCCCCGAAGGTCTTGCTTATAAAAATTTTCCGTTTCTTTTTCGATCCGAGTTTTATCGCCCTTTGAATTATCTCTGTGGCGACAATCCTGATTACCTCTTCCGGTTTTTTATCGGCGTATTTTTTCATCAATTTATCTTGTAATTGAAAAACTCTCCGAAAAAATAAACAGCACTCTATTCCGGCTGCTTAAATCAGCTTATCTGCTTGCCTAAATTATATCTTTTTCTGTCGTTCGAATCGAGGTAAATTTTTCTGAGACGGATCGATTTTGGAGTCACTTCGACCATCTCGTCTTCGTGAATATATTCGAGCGCCTCTTCGAGAGAAAATTTTATTGCCGGCGTAATCTTTATCGCTTTATCAGAGCCGGAAGCTCTCATGTTTGTCAATTTTTTCCCTCTCTGAATATTCACCTCAATGTCGTTTTCCTTTGTGTGTTCACCGATTATCTGTCCCTTGTAAATAACATCTCCCGGATCGATAAAAAATTTGCCCCTATCCTGCAGTGCGTCTATCGAATATGCAGTAGCAGGACCTTCATCCATCGAAATTATAACGCCGTTTGTATTCTTATTGATAGTGCCTTTAAAATATTCATACTGGAAAAATCTGTGATGCATTATCCCTTCGCCCGAAGTAGCTGTCAGTACTTTTGTACGCAGCCCCACTATTCCTCTTGTCGGAATGTGGAATTCCAATTTCTGGAGGCTTCCTTTATTTTCCATCTTCACCAGTTCGCCTCGTCTCTGGCCTGCAAGCTCAATAACTTTTCCCGCAGATTCACTTGGAACATCCACCACAAGAATCTCAATCGGCTCTGCTTTCTTTCCGTTAATCTCTTTGAAAATTACTTTTGGCTCGCGTATCTGAAGTTCATAACCTTCTCTTCTCATATTTTCAATCAGGATCGAAAGATGCAATATGCCTCTGCCGGATACTTTATAGGAATCGGGAGAAGGAGTATCATGCACTTTGAGTGCAACATTGTGTTCCAGTTCTTTGTAAAGTCTGTCCCTCAGTTGACGCGATGTTACAAATTTTCCTTCTCGTCCGTAGAATGGAGAATTGTTTACGGTGAATGTCATGCTGATTGTAGGTTCATCAATCGAGATCAGTTCAAGCGGTTCAGGTTCCGATGCGTCGCAAATTGTGTCGCCTATATCTATTCCTTCAATTCCCACTATTGCGCAGATATCGCCGCATTGTACTTCCTCAACTTCCACGCGCGCCAATCCGTCAAAAATAAATAGCTGTTTCGGCTCCGCCTGTTGAATAGATCCGTCTCTCTTAACAATGGCTAATTTTTCAGTACGCTTCAGCGTTCCGCGGAATACTCTTCCAATTCCTATTCTTCCCACATAATCGCTGTAATCGAGTGAAGTGACCTGAATCTGGGTTAGTCCCTCTATTACCGGCGGCGAAGGGAGATCATTTATAATCGATTCGAGAAGGGGATTGATGTTCTCTCTCGGATCTTCTAAATCTTTTACTGCCCAGCCGTGCCTGCCGCTCGCATAGATAACTGGAAAGTCCAGCTGATTCTCGTGCGCGTCAAGATCGATGAAGAGATCGTAAACTTCGTCCAGTACTTCAGCGGGACGGTTATCCGGCCTGTCAATTTTATTTATTACAACAATAGGTTTTAAATTCAGCGCCAATGCTTTTTCCAATACGAATCGGGTCTGAGGCATGGGTCCTTCGAATGCATCTACCAAAAGCAGAACGCCGTCCGCCATTTTAAGAACGCGCTCAACTTCACCTCCAAAATCTGCGTGGCCGGGGGTGTCAATCAGATTTATTTTAAAATTTTTGTATGGAATGCTTATGTTTTTTGCGAGGATTGTTATTCCTCTTTCTCTTTCAAGGTCGTTTGAATCTAAAAAACGTTCCCTAACAACCTGATTTTTTCTGAACACGCTGCACTGCTTTAAGATCTGATCTACGAGCGTCGTTTTGCCGTGATCTACGTGGGCAATTATCGCTATATTTCTAATTTCTGTCACTACTGCTCCGTTGAATTATAATTCCATAATAAATCATAATTATGATTTTAGAATCTGGAATCTATTTATTAAAAAAAATTGGCAAGCAACCGAAGAGAATGGAAAACTGATGACAAATTGAGGCGACCTCATTTACCAAGCTTCCTAAATCTTGCAGACAAAATTACGCTTAATGCCGAAAAAAAACAAAAAGCCGTCAAAAAGTAATCTTATTTATCGGATAACTCCGCATTTAAGCCCCTCCTCAGCTTTTTCAATTTAATATTCCGATTATGATTATTTTTGAATGAAGAATAATAATAAGCAGGAAAATTATAATGCCCGGGTCACAAATATCTTATCATCCTTTATTGAACAGGGAAGAGTTAAAATTTTTCAAACAATTTAAAAAACCTTTCGACATTCAGCTCTTTTTGAACGACGTGAAATATAATCCCGATTATATCACCTATTCTCCGCGTATGATCATGTACCGTCAAATGGCAAACTGTTTTGAAGGTGCGCTCTTTGCCGCGGCTGTATTGCGTATGATAGGGCACAAACCGCTGATAGTTGATATAATGTCGCACAACGACGATGACCATGTTATAGCAGTATTCAAACAGAACGGATTGTGGGGCGCGGTCGCAAAATCGAATACTACTCTTCTGCGCTTCCGCGAACCTGTCTACAAATCCGTTAAAGAACTTGTCCTCAGCTATTTTGAATTTTATATCAATACGATAGGCGAAAAGACTATGAGGAGCTACTCCGATCCGGTGAATCTTTCGCGGTTCGACAAAGATGATTGGATGACTACCGAAAATGATCTCGAATTCATAGGAGATTACCTATTTAAAATTCCGCATAAAAAAATAATTGATGCAAAAAGCATCCGCTCTTTAAGCCCGTCTGATAAGGATGTGCTGGATATATGTTTCAAAGGCGCGGTGCCGGAAGGATTGTTTGTGCCGAAGCAAAAAAATAAAAAATAGATTCAGAGAAACGTAAGCAGAAACTGTGTGCCCACATCTTTTGTGCTGGATACATCAATCGAAATGCCGTTCAGCTCCGCATATTTTTTTGCAAGCGCCAGTGCAATTCCGTTTCCCTCATATTTCCTTGAATAACCGGTGTATTCCTGCCGGAAAGGTTCGAAAATATCTTTCAAAAATTCAGACGACATTCCGATTCCCGTATCACTGATGGAGACCGCATGATGGTCCCTCTCATCAAGGAATTCTGTAATTGTTATTCTCCCTTCATTTGTAAATTTTATGGCGTTATCTACTATCTCTTCAAAGATATGATATACCATAAATTTATCCAGATGCATGTCGGCAGTAGAGGTATTTTTAACATAAATCAGCTGCAGTC
>JAKAMT010000124.1 GCA_021812705.1 Bacteroidota bacterium
AATAAAAATGTCACTTTGTTGATTCCGAAAGTAACCAGCCGATTGGGGAAAAAATATTTTGAACCGATGCTGAAATCAAAAAATATAAAACTGAAATTGGATGAACTCGGTTCTGCCGCATGGCTTGCCATCGACGGGAATAAAAAAGTTTTGAATATAGCTTCCGAATTGTTGCAAAGTTTTGGAGAGAAAATAAAACCTGTCGAAGAACGGCTTACAAATTTTTTAACCGTACTCTATGAACAAAGATTAATAACGTTTCAAGAAATTAAAGGAGAGAAATGATGGGAGAAGTATTAGGAAATTTGAAACCTGAATTGCTCTGGAAGCATTTTGAAGAGATATGCGGAATTCCGCATCCTTCCCGCAAAGAGGCAAAATTGGCGGAGTACATTGTTTCGGTGGCAAAAAGAAATAATCTCGAATATGCTCGAGATGAATTTGGTAACGTTGTTATACGTAAATCTGCTACTTCGGGTAAAGAAAATTTGACTCCTGTTGTGATGCAGGGGCATTTGGATATGGTTCCGGAAAAAAATTCTGATGTGAACCATGATTTCGAAAAAGATTCAATTAAATGCTATGTAGATGGAGATTGGGTCAGAGCTAAAGGAACTACGCTAGGCAGCGATAACGGTATCGGAGTTGCCGCCGCTCTGGCAGTATTGGAATCTAAAGAGCTGGAACACGGACCTATTGAAGCTCTATTTACACTCGATGAAGAAACTGGGCTCTTCGGCGCGCAGGCTCTAAAACCCGGTTTTGTGAATGGAAAGATTTTGCTCAATCTGGATTCCGAAGAGGATGGTGCGCTTTATATCGGATGCGCCGGCGGTCAAAATACATACGTGAAATTTAAATTCAATCAGAAAGATGTTCCTGCCAAAACAAAGGCTATAGAAATTAAAGTGACCGGCTTGAAAGGCGGCCATAGCGGATTGGATATTAATACCGGCCGCGGAAATGCAATCAAAATTATTTCGCGCCTGCTTCACGAATTAAATTTTACATTCGGTATCCGACTCGTAAGCATAAACGGCGGCAGCAAGCATAATGCAATTCCAAGAGAGAGCTTTGCGGTTATCCGCGTGCCGAACAAATTCGCAGACGATGTTTTTGCTTACATTGAACGCTACGGCAAAATTGTCTCATCGGAACTTGCATCGGTAGAGCAAACTTTGTCAGTAACAGCCTCAGAAGTTAAATCGAAATCAAAAGTAATGGATAAATCTACAGCTCAGAATTTGATCGACTCTCTTTATTCGGTTCAAAACGGCGTTATAAAAATGAGCGCGGATATAGAAGGATTGGTTGAGACATCTTCAAATCTCGCTGTTGTTACTTCAAAGAGTAAATCGGTAGAAGTTATTCTTAGTCAGAGAAGTTCAGTTGAAACAGAAAAGTTCGATATCTCAAATTCGATCTCTTCATTATTCAGATTGGCCAAGGCTGAAGTAAATCAGGGAGATGGATATCCAGGCTGGAAACCTGATATAAAATCTCCGGTATTGGGAACATTGAAAAATGTTTATCAGAAAATGTATAATTCAGAACCGGAAGTGAAAGCAATTCATGCCGGACTCGAATGCGGAATAATTAAAGAACGTTATCCGGATATGGATATGATCTCGTTTGGTCCTACAATAATGGGCGCACATTCTCCAGACGAAAGAGTACAGATCAGCACTGTGGAAAAATTCTGGAATCTGCTCTCCTCGGTACTCAAAAATGTTCCTTCTAATTAATTAAATCTTTATTGAGCATGCTCGCTTTAAGCGGGCATGTTTATTTTCCTTTAATGAGAATTTATGGAAAATCGGATAAGCAGTAAACCCGAACCGGGAATCGCCTTCAGATGGGCTATATTGTTTTTTGTAAGTCTTGCAATGTTCGGCAACTATTATATTTATGACAGCATTAGTCCGCTCGCAGATCTTCTCTCAAAACAGTTAAAATTTACAGATGCTAACATAGGTTTGCTTCAGGGCATCTACAGCGTGCCGAATGTTATCATGGTATTGATAGGCGGAATCATTATTGATAAAATCGGAACTCGTATCTCTACTTTCATCTTCACTCTTCTATGTTTAATTGGTGCAGCGGTAACGGCTTCTTTCAGCGATCTTACAATGATGGCAATCGGAAGACTTATTTTCGGGCTCGGTGCAGAATCTATGATTGTTGCGGTGACAACTGTAATAGGAAGATGGTTCAAAGGAAAGCAGCTTTCATTTGCGTTCGGACTAAATTTGACTTTAGCGCGTCTTGGATCTTTTGCCGCTCTAAATTCTCCTACATGGGCTAGATCATTTTATGATTACTGGCAGACCCCTCTTTATATATCTGTTATAGCCGGTGTTATTTCAATAGCTGCTGTGATTATCTACTGGGGAATGGATTCTTATGCCGAGAAAAGTTTTTCTCTGCGTCCTGTGCCTAAACAGGATCAGATAATTCTAAAGGAAATTTTCAGCTTCTCGAAATCGTATTGGTTCGTCGTTCTTCTCTGCGTAACATTTTATTCCGGAATATTTCCATTTCAAACTTTTGCCGTTAAATTTTTTATGGAAACACACGGCACAACTAGAGAAATGGGAGGATTTCTTTCTAGTATGCTTACACTTTCTGCCATGGTATTAACGCCTCTGTTCGGACTCATGGCGGATTATGTAGGCAAACGTTCCCTTCTGATGATGTTCGGTTCTCTTCTTCTGATTCCGGTTTATTTGCTCATGGCTTACACTCATGTTTCTCTTTACATACCTATGGCATTGATGGGAATTGCATTCTCTCTGATTCCGGCGGTAATGTGGCCAAGCGTGGCAATAATAGTTGATGAAGCCAAATTGGGAACCGCATACGGTTTGATGACTATGATCCAAAATATCGGACTGGCTTCGTTCAATTTTATTATCGGATGGTCCAATGATTTCAGCGGAGGTTATACAATGGGAATGTGGATCTTCTCATCATTGGGCTTTTTCGGTCTTCTCTTTGCATTTTTGCTGAGGAAGAGCGAAAAGGGAACAGGCGGACACGGATTGGAAAATGGGATCTCAAAAACAAATTAATTTTTTGTAAATTGCATTCAAATCATTTCAGTTACTGATGAAATTATTTTCGAAAATATATTCTGCGTTGTTAATTATCCTGGTGCTGAATTCGCTTGCACAAGCGCAATCATTCGGCTTTGGATGCCTCGGTTTAAGCGGCTTCTTCGCAGGAATCTCGAAAGAATCTTACGATGCAGCGGGATTGGATGATTTCGCTTCTATGCAGCTTCAATCAAATCAGTTTGTCAATTCGGTAAAGTTCGAAAGAGGTACCGGCTATAGAATCGGGGCCAACTTTGTCCGCGCAAAATTTGACCAGGTCTTCATTACCGCAAAAGGATATTATCAATTCCTGAAAGAGGAAAATAATATAACTGAAAGCGCAGGACCCTCGCTCAAGACAGCAAATAATAAATTCTCAATGAATCATTGGGGCGTGGCTGTTGATATAGGCGTAAAACTTTTCTGGATACTGGATTGGAAAGTTATTGAAGGCGGCGTGAATTTTTATAACGGAGAATTTTCATTTGAGTATCTCAAAGATAATGTCTCGCAGTCATCTGCCAAATTCAATCTCGATAAAATACAGGTCGGCTATCACGCCGGCACGGGACTTATTATGCATATCGTTCCGGATTATATAAGCTTAGAAGGAACTATTGGCTACAGTTTCCTGAAATTAGATTCGTTCAACTCCGTGGATAATTTTGGAAATCTAACAAAGATTCTGAATAGCGTGCCGGGCGGTGGTGTTAATGTCACACTTCAGATGAATGTCGGTTTTCCGCTCTGAGAGAAATTAATATGAAACTATCAAAACTTGACAAAGCTTGCGTTATTGCCATCCGCGACTGCATGGGCGCTCAAAAAAATGAATCCGTCCTGGTAGTTACAGATGAAGTTAAAAAGAAGATCGGTTACGCTCTTTTTGAAAATGCAAAACGCCTCGGCCATGATACTCTATTCGTAGAGATGAAATCACTCGATATGCACGGGCAGGAACCGTTGCATTATGTCTCAGAGCTGATGAAATTATTTGATGTTGTATTGTGCCCAACTGCAAAATCTCTTACGCACACAAACGCGCGCAGAAACGCTTCTGCACTCGGTGCACGTATAGCTACTTTTCCGGGAATCACGGAAGAAATTATGATACGGGGTTTGAATGCTGATTATAACCGCATTGCCGCATTAACAATCAAACTGCAGGAAATTTTACATGATGTAAATGTAGTTAGGGTTACCAGCGCTATCGGAACCGATATAACGATGGATATTTCAGGAAGAAAAGCATTGCCAAGCAAAGGACTCTTTCATAAAAAAGGGGAGAGTGGAAATCTGCCCACAGGGGAGGCATATATTGCCCCGCTGGAAGGAAAATCGAACGGAGTCTTTTATGTGGACGGCTCCATGGCTAGTCTTGGAGTGGTAAAAGGGAAACCTATCAGGATTGATGTGGTTGATGGAATGGCTGTCAAAGTAACAGGTGATGCATTCGCAAAAAAATTAGATTCCACTTTGACAAAATTCGGTCCTCTCTCTAGAAATATTGCCGAATTTGGAATTGGTACAAATCATAAAGCAAAATTAAGCGGCGTACTCCTGGAAGATGAAAAAGTTATGGGGACGATTCATATTGCCCTGGGTGACAATAAATCCATGGGAGGCAATGTAGATATTCCAATCCATCTTGATGGGGTTATAAAAAAACCGACCGTGTATTTCGACGGCTCAATGATTATGAAAAACGGAAAGCTTGTTATCTAAAATTTTTCTCCTTTTACAACCTCTTTTAGATGGGAATTTGGGGGAACATCTTGAAATTAAAAATAATTGAAAAAGGCGCCTCTTTTTTTGTATATTTGCCGACCAAAAAACAAACCACTCTATGAAAATATTAAATCAACTCAATGAAAAGCAGCGGGAAGCGGTAGAATACAATTCCGGTCCACACATGATTGTAGCCGGGGCGGGATCAGGTAAAACACGCGTTTTGATGCATAAAATCGCATTTTTAATCGAAGAAAAAGGTTACGACCCTTCGGAAATTCTGGCACTTACATTTACGAATAAGGCTGCCAAAGAGATGAAGGAACGAATCAGAGCCCTTATAGGGAAGAAAGCCGAGCAGCTATGGATGGGGACCTTCCACTCAATCTTTGCACGCATCCTCAGAAATGAGTCGGATAAAATCAATTATAAAATAAATTTCTCTATCTATGACAGAGAAGATTCTCAATCGTTAGTCAGCAATATTATGGCTAATCTCAATATTAATTTAGAGAATCTTACTCCTAACGGCGTTCAGCATAAAATTAGTTTTATGAAAAATCAGATGATGACGCCCGAAGAATATCTTAAAAATGTGGCTACTACTCCGGCTGATAAAAAGGTGGGAGAAATTTTCATCGAGTATAATAAGCGGCTCTTTGAAAATAATGCTATGGATTTTGACGATCTGCTTCTGAAACCGATAAAGCTGTTTAAGGATCACGAAAAGGTTCTGAACAAATACAAAAAAATGTTCAAATATATTTTAGTCGATGAGTATCAGGATACTAATAAAGCGCAGTATGAATTGCTGAAACTTCTGAGCCCTCAAAAAGATAAAGTCTGTGTGGTTGGTGATGATGCTCAGAGCATCTACAGCTGGCGCGGTGCTGAAATTAAGAACATGCTCAATTTCAAAAAGGATTTTAAAGGCTCCCAAATCTTTCGCCTGGAGCAGAATTACAGATCCACCAAAATGATTCTGGCCGCGGCCGGATCGGTCATTAAGAACAATTCCGGACAAATTCAGAAGACACTCTGGACGGAAAATAATGACGGTGAAGAATTGACCGTTATGCGCGCATCCGACGAAAAAGATGAAGCGTTTCAGATTGCAAAGAGAATTAAAAAGGAGATTGCTGCCAGAAAACTTTCTCTTAACGATATAGCAATTTTTTACAGGATAAATTCACAGTCCCGCGCTCTCGAAGACGCGCTCCGCCGTGAAAAAATTCCGTACAAGATCATTGGCGGTGTCGAATTCTACAGAAGAAAAGAAGTGAAGGATGTTCTCGCCTATCTGAGAATGCTTTCTAACCAGAGCGACGAAGAGAGCCTCCTCCGCATAATGAATTTCCCGCAAAGAGGAATCGGCAATACATCCATTTCTAAAATGATTCTCTTCGCAAGAAAACTTAACATTAATCTTTTCACTACAATGTCTCGCGTCTTCGAAGTGATTGAGGTTAAAGAAAGAATTCAAAAAAATGTAAAGCAGTTCAAACAGTTATTGGATAAGTACATAGATCTAAAAACTAAGCTTTCGCTCGGAGAATTGACTGCGGCTCTTGTGGACGAGCTCGGCATTTTAAAAATTTATAAAGAAGAGGGCACGCAGGAATCGCTGGCAAGATATGATAACATTCAGGAACTGGTTTCTGCAGTCCAGGATTTCAGCAAGACTTATCCCAATGCATCGCTGGATGATTTTCTCTCAGAGGTATCTCTCATAGCAGGCGTGGATCAGTTTGATGAGAAAGCAAATTCAGTTACGATGATGACTATCCACAGTGCTAAGGGCCTTGAATTCCCAATCGTATTTATTACCGGCTGCGAAGAGGATATTTTCCCGCTCATCCAGAGGTTTGATAATGAATCTAAACTGGAAGAAGAGAGAAGGCTTTTCTATGTAGCGGTAACCCGTGCCAAGGAAAAAGTTTTTCTCAGCTACGCAAGATCCAGATACCGCTTTGGTGAAGTTGCCTACCAAAGCAAATCAAGATTTCTGGATGAACTTGATGAATCAACTTTCGAAGAGATGAACGGAAGTTCCGGAAGAAAAGCGGGTCGTAAAAAGAAAACTTTTTATGATGAATATTATCAGGAAGGTTATGACGAGTACGATCAGGAAAGACGTTCTCTTAGAGTTGGAAGCCGCGTATCGCATCCCATTTTCGGAATTGGAAAAATTCAGCAGATTAATGGCGTAGGTGATATGCAGAGAATTGTTATCGCTTTCGAAAATCATGGCGTTAAACAATTGCTTGCAAAGTTTGCAAACTTAAAATTAATTTAGGATAAAGATAAAGGAGTATTACCGATGAAGGTTGGAGTATTGACTGGCGGGGGAGATGCACCTGGATTGAATGCCGTAATTCGAGCGGTTGTAAGAAAATGTCTGATGAACGGTCATGAGATGGTTGGAATTAGAGAAGGGTGGCGCGGTTTGCTTGAATGCAAATTTGAAACTTTAGACAGAAATTCTGTCTCGGGAATCCTTCACAGGGGCGGAACTATTCTCGCTACATCAAGAACAAATGTTTATAAAGAGAAGGATGGCGAGGCAACTGTTATCAAAAACATGAAGGATAACGGGATTGATGCTTTAGTCGCTATAGGAGGAGAAGATACACTCGGAGTTGCTTCCAAACTTGCAAAAGCGGGTGTTCAGGTTGTAGGCGTACCAAAAACAATAGATAACGATCTCAGCGCAACTGATTTTACATTTGGTTTTGATACTGCCGTTAATATTGCTACAGAAGCCATCGATCGTCTTCATACAACTGCAGAATCTCACAACAGAGTTATCGTTGTCGAAGTTATGGGAAGACACGCAGGATGGATTGCAGTTTATTCCGGAATGGCCGGCGGCGCGGATATTATTTTAGTCCCTGAACAGAAATATGATCTAGATGAAGTTTGCTCTATCCTAAGAAAGCGTCATGAGGGAGGTAAGAGCTTCAGCATTGTCGTGGCATCGGAAGGTGCGATTGAAAAGAAGAGCGAGAATGAGATGCTCCTTCAAGACCAAAAATTGGATTCATTCGGCCACGTGCGCCTTGGCGGAATAGGAAATTATTTGGCAGAACAGATTGAAAAAAGAACCGGTTATGAAACCAGATCGACTGTACTGGGACATATCCAGCGCGGCGGAAGTCCTACGGCTTTCGACAGAGTTCTCGGAACAAGACTTGGCGTTTTTGCCGCCGAGTTAGTAGAAGAGAAAAAATGGGGTTATATGGCAGCCTTGAAGGGAACGGATATCGTTTCGGTAAAATTAGATGAGGCTACCGGAGAACTTAAAACCATAGATATGAAATTGCTGGATGTTGCTTCAACATTCTTCGGATGAGATAAATATCAAAAAACAGAGGCTGTCTCAAAAGGGCAGCCTTTTTTGTAAAAGAAAAAAGATTTAAATAAGTTTTGTCTCAAGAAACGAGGTAAAATCATGGGACAAAGCGGGAAA
>JAKAMT010000125.1 GCA_021812705.1 Bacteroidota bacterium
GACCAAAGATCATCATGCCCAATACAAAACTTCCTAAAAGATTTACGGCCAATGTGCCGAAAGGAAAATAGGGTGCTGTATTCCGTTGAATAAAAGCGCCCATCCAATAGCGAACCGCACCGCCGAGTCCCGCCCCGATAAATACTGTAAGATAGTTATTCAATTTTTCTCTCCATGCGCAGGGAATATATAAGAATCATTTATCAAAATAAATAAAATCCGTGTAACTTCTTAATCAGTATGCGAGTCTAAATAATCAGTAAAAGTACAATTTGGAGGCAACATGAATGCAATCGTCAATTTAAGCCGGCTCAATTATTTTTTGGGTTTAGTTCTCTTTGTAACCTTAATGTCATCTTTTGTCTATGCGGATGATCTAAGATTGATAAGAGAAAAAACATTCCAGGTAAAGGATTGGGAAAACGTCTACGTGAACGCCAGCGGAGCAGATGTGCGTGTGGAAAGCTGGGATAAACAGGAAGTGTATGTTAAAATTTTCGCCAACAGACGCGCAGAAGAAAAAATGAATTTCGACCTTTATCAGGAGGGAGAAGTTGTTAAAGTGATTGCCAAAAGAAGGGGATCGATTTTCAATTGGTTCGGAGGCGGATTGAGCGTGCGTATAGAAATTATCGCCCCTAAAAATTATAATCCGCACGTTGAAACTTCCGGCGGTGATATAAGCGTGGCCAACATGAACGGAGGATTTAAATTGAATACTTCCGGCGGCGATGTTACGCTCAAAAACACAAATGGGAAAGTCCGTGTTGAAACTTCCGGAGGGGATATAAGTCTTGCAGCTCATAAGGGCGAGATGCAGCTCTCTACTTCGGGCGGAGATATAAAGTGCAGGCAAACAAAAGGAGACCTTAATGCAGAGACTTCAGGCGGAGATATTATACTTGAAACATCAGAAGGAAAAGTTAATGCTGAAACATCAGGCGGGGATATAAAAATTGATTACTCCGGTGCGAATCTGGGTCTCAACGCTTCTACTTCGGGCGGGCAAGTCCATGTAAAAATTCCCGGAGATTTTAAAGCAAATGTTCATCTTGAAACAAGCGGGGGCGGTATATCCAATAACTTTAATAATTCCAGATCCGGAAAAGTGAAAAGAGGCGAAGTGGACGCGCTCTTCAACGGAGGAGGCCCTAAATTAAATCTTGAGACTTCCGGCGGGGATATTATAGTAGATCAGAAATAAATGTTTCATTTTATGGTTGTCCCGAATAATTATAACTCCGTTCCTTTATGATTGAACGAACAAGTTAGTTGAAAAGAATAATTTCGGGACAACCATTTTTAACCGATAATTTAATGCCTTAAAATACTCCCTTCATTTTTACCCGAATCGTTAAATTGGAAAAAAGTCCGTTTTTAACTACTTTTTGAACACGATTGAATCATTTAATCAGTACTTCTTATAATAATTAAGGGTGAATCATGAAGATGGATTGGAAAAATTATGTGGGAAAGAATTTAAATGTGACAATGCTTGAAAACTACGGTGTAGTGTACGGAAAAGAGAAAGGAGAGCATCCTACATTTTATGAAATCGTTTTTAAAACCGGCACATTGAAAGAAGCGTTCGATGAGGGACTTTTGCTGGATTCCAAGCGGGATGAAAAACCGTACCAGATTTTTATTCCTTATACGTCAATAAAATGTGTAGAATTTTTCTAATCCTCATGAAAAAATATTTTTTTATTCTCCCGTTCATTCTAATCCCGATGATCGCATTGGCTTCATCCGATCCGGAGGTTAAATCTCTTAGGGTCTATTCAGCAGTCGATCAGTTGGAGTTCCCTGTGATAGATTTTTCAGATCAGTCGAAGAAATCTATAACCATCGAATTTGATGTTCAGTCCTCATACATGCCTTACTATAATATAATTTTTAAATTCTGCGATTCGGACTGGAACCCGTATGATAATCCATTTCTTTCAAACAGAATGTACAGTACCGAGACAAATTTGTGGTTCGACGAACTTCCTGTCACAGTGCGTGGTGCCCGGTACCATTATTCCGGTACATTCCCCAATAATAATGTCACATTCCCATTTTCTGGCAAATGGAAATTTTTTATAGTCGATTCCCAAAACAAAAATAAAATTTATGGGTCGGGAAAATTTTTTGTAGTATATCCCGATGTGAAACTAAATATTAAAGTTACCAGAGAGTCTCTCCAGGGTGACTTAGATGAAATTGCAGCCAGCGGCAGAACTTTAATGATTAGAACTAACGTGGAACTGCCTGATTCTCTTTTTTCCGCAAACCTCAAAAAGGTGGAGATTGTTGTAAACAGAAAATTCAGCTACCCGATAGTTATAGACAGGGTGAATCTGAACCAGGAACGGTTCTACGAGTGGGATGCAGGGAGCAAATTCAGTTTTGTAGCGCGAAATATCCGCCCGGGAAACGAATACAGAACGACGGACTTGCGGGATGAGGGGAAATATAATGCCCCTCCTGTCTACGCTCATTTCGGAGGAATCGAACTCTCCAATCTCTATACGAAGGGGAGAAGGGATTTTAACGGTGCATCTCTTTTGCCCGACTTCAGAAATCCTCATTCGGATTATTTGAATGTAACTTTCAGGATGCGACCGCCGGATCAAATTAAATCTTCTATCTTTTTGGTAGGATCATTTTGCGGTTGGAACGTGCTGCCCGAGTATGAAATGTTTGATGATAACGGATTGATGAATCTTACAATCGAATTGAAACGCGGTGTGCACGAATACCAGTATGTTACCGGACAGATAATCAACGGCAAAGTTGAAAATATTGACTGGGAAATTCTGGAAGGAAATTTTTACGAAACTGAAAATGAATACAACGTCTTTCTCTATTACAGCAGCGTAGAGAAAGGAGGCTACGATAAAATTATCGGCTATAAAAAAATCAAATCCGGAGCGTTATGAAAAAAATTAAAGTGGGAGTAATAGGAACAGGTCATCTGGGAAAGATTCACACAAAACTATTTAAAGAGATTGAGAATTGTGAATTGGTCGGAGTTTATGATCAGGATTATGAAAGAGCCGCTCTGGTCGGAGATGAATTTAAAGTAAATTCATTCAGCGATCTTGATCTGCTTCTTAATCAGGTCGACGCGGTTGATATTGTAGCAACTACAAGCGCGCATTATGATCTTGTGAAAAAAGCTTTTTCTCAAAACAAACATGTCTTTGTTGAGAAACCGATTACAGCCCATATATGGGAGGCTGAGGAACTTGTACAAATCGCCGAAGAAAAAAAACTTATCCTTCAGGTTGGTCACATCGAGCGTTTTAATCCTGCTCTAATTTCACTGGAGAAATATAAATTGGATCCTCTCTTTGTTCAGACAGACCGGCTGGCGCAGTTCAATCCCCGCGGTACGGACGTTGCCGTGGTGCTGGATCTTATGATTCATGATATCGATATTATTTTGAGCCTGGTGAAAAGCGAAGTGAAAAATGTAAGCGCCAGCGGCGTGCCGGTTGTTTCCAGCACGATTGATATAGCCAACGCAAGAATTGAATTTGAAAACGGCGCAGTAGCAAATGTTACAGCCAGCAGAATTTCTCAAAAGAAAATGAGGAAGATGAGAATGTTCCAGAGAGATGCTTACATCTCGCTGGATTTTACGACCGGCGTGGCAGAGGTTTTTAGATTGGTCCCTCCCGATAAAATGCCCGAAAGTCCGTTCATGGCATTCGGCGAACTTGGAGTTGGCGAAAATAAAAAAACAGTGGTCTTTGAACAGCCGGAATTTAAAGAAGTAAACGCTCTTAAACTTGAACTTGAATTATTTGTGAAAGCCGTAGCGGATGGCGAGACTCCTATTGTGAGCGGAAGAGACGGATTAAAAGCATTGCGCGTTGCAGATTTGATCATCGCAAAAATTGAGGAGTCGATAAAAAATTGCGAAAAATTCTTCTGATAATTCTTATCGCGGCGCTGTTTACTGGCGGATGCAGCGTTTATAAAACCGTTTCAAATATTTCACGTTTGAAATATAAAATCCATTCTGCTAAAGATTACAAACTTTTGGGGATTGAACTGAAAGAAAAAAAATCGGTTAAAGATTTTAACTCTCTGGAAATTCTGAAACTTTCGGCCGGTCTAATTAAGGGGAGTTTGCCATTGACTTTTCAGCTGAATATTGAGGCAGTGAATCCGAATGACGGATCGGGCGGTTTTGAAAAAACAGATCTAACTTTGGAATCTTTCCCTTGGAAACTGCTTTTGAATGAAAAAGAGACTGTAAACGGAAATATCGAAAAACCGATCGCCATTCCTGGCAAAGGGGAATCCGTAATAATTCCAATCGCTATCCAGATTAATGCTGCAAAATTAATTAAAGACAAAAATTTGGATGATGTAATCGCATTGATTCTTCAAATCGGAGGAGTGAAAGGATCTACATCCAACTTGAAATTGCTGGCCCAACCCGTCATAGGCACACCTTTCGGCAAAATTGAATACCCCGGGGAAATTACTGTTGTCGACAAGACTTTTAATTAGAGGAAATAATGGCGAAAAATAAATATGCCGTTGGAGTGGATCTGGGCGGGACAAATATTAAGATCGGGTTGGTGGAGGCCAACGGGAAAATTTCGAAAAAAATTTCTGTTGATTCTTGCGCCTCGGAAGGACCTGAAAGGGTTTTAAGCCAGATTAAGTCCGGCATAAATTTGATAACGGAAAATTGCAAAGGCAAAATAATAGGTATAGGAATTGGCGCGCCGGGCGCGGTTAAATTAAAAAAAGGGACGGTGGAAAATCCTCCCAATTTTCCCGGCTGGAATAAAGTACACGTCGGAAATATTTTGAAGAAAGAATTTAAGTGCGATGTTTATGTTGAGAATGATGCCAATGCAGCGGCAATAGGGGAACTGACCTACGGATCAGGAAGAAAATATAAAAGTTTTGTTATGGTAACTTTAGGTACCGGTGTTGGAAGCGGGATAATCTTTAATAAGGAAATATTCCGCGGCGACGCAGGTATAGCTGGTGAGATTGGACATGTATCCATCGATTATAAAGGGCCGCAGTGCCGATGCGGCAATTACGGATGCTTAGAGGCATATCTGGGTAATTCATACCTGGTGGAAAGAGTCAAAAGAGATTTGAACGGGAATAAGGAATCGATGATAACAGGACTTGTGCGCGGTGATTATAATCTTTTGACTCCAAAAATTATCCATGCAGCTGCGGTTAATAATGATCCGTTTGCTGTCTCTGTTGTAAAAGATTGCGGAAATCTTTTGGGATCTCTTCTCGCCTCAGTAGTTCACGTCCTGGATATTACAACTTTCATAATTGGGGGCGGATTGGCAGGTTTTGGAGATCTTTTATTCGAAGCGACCGAGAACTCGGCGAGGGAAAGAGTCATGAAACCGTTTAAAGAAAGAATCAAGATTCTTCCCGCAAAATTAAAAAATGACGCAGGCATCAAAGGTGCATCTGCGCTTGTGTTTTATAAATCTTAAATTTGCACCTTAAAAAATCAGCGGTAATATGAAGTCTGCTTTTAATTTGATTTTATTTCTCCTGTCACTGAATCTTTTTGCTCAGCAGAAAGCGCAGACTCTATTGCCCGGCAAGGATTCTTTAAAAACTGTCAAGCCGGATTCCGCCGCCGTCGGCGATTCATTAAAGTCGGGTAAAAAATATGACGTGGACGCGGTCATCTACAGCAGCGCGTCCGATTCGCTGATCTTTGAAGTACCAAAGAAAAAAATGTTTCTATACGGCAAAGGTGATCTCAGATATAAAACCACAGAATTAAAGAGCGGTAAAATATCTCTGGACTATAACACGAACGATATTGAAGCCTTCGGAATAAAGGACACCGCCGATACGGCAAAAGTTAAATTGAAAGAAACTCCGAAGCTTACAGAAGGAAACGATAATTACGAAGGGGAGATGATCCGGTACAATTTCAAAAGTCAGCGCGGTTATATATCTCTGGCTAAAAATAAAAACAAAGGACAGAATTATTACGGCGAAGACGTAAATAAGGTTGATAAAGATACCTACTTTGTTAACAACGGAACATTCACTACCTGCGACAGCGATACTCCTCACACTTATTTCTCCGCTAGTTCGATGAAAGTTATCCAGAAAAATCAGATCATAGCACGATGGATATTTATGTATATAGGCGGCGTTCCGTTTCCTGTCCCGCTTCCGTTCGCCGTTTTCCCAAACCAGACCGGAAGAAGATCGGGAATTATTATTCCGACTTACGGAGATGCCGCAGACAGAGGGCAATATTTCAGAAACTTCGGTTATTTCCTGGCGCTGAATGATTACATGGATCTTGCTCTTACCGGAGATTATTATCTCAAAGGCGGCTGGGGCGGTAGATCAAGATTCAGATACGCGGAACGCTATAATTTTTCCGGTACGCTTGAAGCCGGTTATTCAAATGTAATTATAGGGGAACCGAATGATCCGGGCAGACAGGAACAGAGCGACTGGAATCTCTCGTGGTATCATAATCAGCAGATAAATCCTACAATGCGTTTCGACGTTAACCTTCAATTTCAATCGAGCAATTTTTACAAGAATAACAGTATCAGCTATAATGATCTTCTCACGCAGAACATCACTTCGAACGCAAATCTGAGCAAGATCTGGGATGAATCAGGAACAAGTCTTTCAATTAATTACAGCCGGACACAAAATATTTCTAACGGTGATATTTCAGAGACTTTGCCGAGTGTAAGCTTCTCAAAATCAACTACTTTCCCGTTCAGAAAAAATAATGGCGACTCTCCCGATCAGAAATGGTACGAATTGATTTCTTATAATTATTCCGGCCAGTTCACAAACAGCAGAAGATCTACAGGCGGCAATCTCGATATTCACGGCGGGTTCAATCACGCAATTGCAGTCAGCGCTACTCCAAGAATCGGTTATTTTAATATTGCCCCATCTTTTAACTACAGAGAAAGATGGTACAACAAGAGAATAAAACTGGAAAACAAAGTTCTCTATTCTACCGATCCTATTACCACGCAAACTATTTCACGCGATACTACAATCTCCTCTGTGATCAACGAGTTAAATTTCGTCCGGACATTCGACATGAGTGTTTCTGCTTCTACCAAACTTTACGGCATCTTCAATCCCAATCTCTTCGGGATACAATCTTTCAGGCATACACTCACGCCGTCTGTCTCCTATGTATATACGCCCGATTTCGCCGACGGATCCTGGGGATACTGGGACAGTTACACAAAATCGGACGGAACGATAATTAAGTATGATAAATTTGGGAATGAAGTTTTTGGAGGGGCAGCAGGGGGCAGAAGCCAGGCAATCAATTTTTCCATCGGCAACGTTTTTGAAATGAAGATGAATAAAGATCCCAACGATACTACAAAGGATGACAGGAAAATTCAGTTGCTTAATCTTTCTGCCGGAATAGGCTATAATTTTGCGGCGGAGCAATTTAAACTTAGCGATCTGACCCTTGGCTACAGAACACAGATTGGAGAATTGTTAAGCCTCAACGGATTTTCGACCTATACATTTTATGATTTTGTAAACGGTCAGCGTGTAAATCAGTTCCTGTCATCAAACGGCAAGGGCCTATTCAGGCTCACAAATTTTAATTTTTCTGTTTCAACTTCTCTGTCAGGAGATAAAATTAAAAGCAAAGATGAAGCGGAACAACCTAAAGCTAAATCCGAAGAAGATATACAGTTCAACAAAAAAGATTATATGACCCTCTACGACGACACTCAAACGCCGGATCTTTCAATTCCATGGAATATGAGTCTCAGCTATACTTATAATTTTTCAAAATTCACACCAGATAATTCGACTTCGTATTCAAGTCTGAACGCGGATCTCGGATTCAGCCTAACTAAAAATTGGAAATTCACCGTGAGGGGCAGTTATGATTTTGATCGTAAAGAAATTTCTGCACCGCAAATCACAATCTACAGAGATCTGCATTGCTGGGAAATGAATTTCACATGGAATCCCCTCGGCTTTTACAGCGGTTACCATTTTGAGATCCGGCTTAAATCTTCAGAACTGCGGGATATAAAGGTTACAAAATCTTTCGGGCTTTACACAGGTAAAAGATAATCCGTTATTC
Source organism: Bacteroidota bacterium (assembly GCA_021812705.1). Taxonomy (GTDB): domain Bacteria; phylum Bacteroidota; class Ignavibacteria; order Ignavibacteriales; family Melioribacteraceae; genus Fen-1258. The sequence continues at coordinate 8,102 of JAKAMT010000125.1, forward strand.
GTTTTACTTATTTGAATAAATTATTCGAATTCTAACAGAAGCTGATTCTTTATCACCATTTCGCCGGTCTTCACTTTAATCTCTTTGATTTTTCCATCACGGTGAGAAGCGACAACATTTTTCATCTTCATGGCTTCGAG
>JAKAMT010000011.1 GCA_021812705.1 Bacteroidota bacterium
TGTTTTGTCAAAACTTCAGCTGCTCTTAAAACTCGTTCGTCATGCGATTCCGGCAATACGATTGTTTTCTTTCTCTGCGAAGCTTTTGATCTGATCTGATTTAATAATTCAATTTCTGCCATGATAATAATCCGCATTTATTAAAAAATTCATCACAAATATAGGCAATTCCTGTGATGCAGTTAACTCAAAATTTCCGGCGGTTTGAAGATTAAAATTGAATTTTATTAATGAATTGGGAATATTTAAGTAGAGATTAAAATCATTGAGAGTTTTATGCCGTTCAGCGATCATGAAATCAGAAAAAGTAAAAAATATTTCTGGTTCTTCCTCTCACTGGCTTTAGTGGTATTCCTCTGCGTGATTTTTGCAGATATCCTTGCCATGATTGCAGTATCTGTTTTAATTTCACTTATACTTAACCCTATAGTCGATTTTCTTGAAAAGCGGGGCATTAGCCGCCTGTTTTCAGTGCTATCAGTTTTTATCGGATTGATCATTATTATCGTAATCAGTTTTTCTTTTTTGATTCCGGCAATAGTTAATCAATTCAAAAGTCTCTCTGCAACTTTATCGCCTCAGAACATACAGTCTTTTTTTCAGATGATTGAGAATTCATTAGTTTCAACTTTTCCCTTTATCGGCTCTATTAATTTGACGGATAAGATTACAAATTTTGCTCAGGAAATAATTTTTAGCTGGGCGAATAATATTAACGATATTTTTTACAGCCTAATAACTCTAATCTCTATCTTAGTTATTGTTCCGTTCATGACTTTCTTTATTCTTAAGGATAGCAAATCTATACTGAGAAGCATAATTAATATAATGCCGAATAAATATTTTGAAGTATCTTATTCGGTATTAAGTAAAATTTTGATTCAGCTTGGCAGATTTACACGCGGCTGGATTTTGGATGCCGCCATAGTCGGATTTATGAGCGGAGTTGGCTTGAGCATACTCGGAATTAATAATGCGGTTTCCATCGGTTTAGTCGCAGGCATCGGCCATCTTATCCCCTATTTCGGCCCTATTATCGGAGGCATACCGGCAATAATTATTTCTCTTATTCAATTTGGAAATTTTTCTATGCTCCCTTCCATACTTCTGATGTTCCTCTGCGTCTATTTAATAGACAATGGATTCATACAGCCTAATGTTTTTTCTAAAGCCACCGACATTCATCCGCTGGGAATTATTATACTAATAATCGCCGGGAGCCAGTTATTGGGAGTGCTCGGAATGCTTCTGGCAGTTCCAATCACCACTGTAATTAAAACCGCCTCAAAGGAGATTTATCTGGGTTACAGAAATTACAAAATCATCCGCACCTGATTTTTTTGCCGTATAGTCCGGTTTGAATCTAATCCATTCTTTGAATAGTTTGCTTCGAATTTATTGGAGACATTATGCAAATACAATTTATCGGCGCGGCTAAGACCGTAACCGGATCGATGCATTTAATAAGAACAAAACAGGCTGTGTTTCTGCTGGATTGCGGTTTGTTTCAGGGTAAACGCAAGGAAGCGTTTGAAATAAACAGGACGTTCGATTTTTTTGATCCGTCTGAGATAGATTTTGTCATACTTTCACACGCTCATATCGACCACGCCGGTAATCTCCCATCGTTATACCGCAAAGGTTTTACAGGAAAAATTTTCTGCACTTTTGCCACAAGAGATCTTAGCGTTGTTATGCTGCAGGATAGCGCGCACATTCAGGAGAAAGATGTTGAATACGTAAACAAAAAAAGAAAAAGAGATGGGAAAAATCTTTTTGAACCTCTATATACAATTGATGATGCGGTGAATACTCTCACTCAATTCGTCGGGCACAATTATCATCAAACTTTTGAGCCGGCACCCGGAATAAAAGTTACTTTTTATGATGCAGGACATATTTTAGGATCTGCAATAGTTCATCTCGAAATAACAGAAGAAGGGAAAAAATACAATCTTGCTTTTTCGGGCGATCTTGGAAGACCCCATCTGCCTATTTTAAGAGATCCGGAAAAAATTCCAAATGTTGAATACTTTATTTGCGAAAGCACTTACGGCGGAAGAGTTCACGATAATCCGGTGAATTCAGAAGAAGTTTTGACGAACATACTTTTGAAAGCCATCGATCAAAAATCAAAAATAATAATCCCCGCTTTCAGCGTAGGCCGAACACAGGAGATTGTGTATTCACTCCACAAAATCTTCGAAGAGAAAAACGTGCCCAGAATTCCAGTTTATGTGGACAGCCCTTTGGCGGTTAATGCCACGGCAGTCTTCCGGCTGCACCCGGAATGTTTTGATTCGGAAACAATGGAATTTTTATCAAAGAACGAGGATCCTTTCGGATTTAACAAGCTTACCTATATTACCACTTCCGATGAATCTAAAAAATTAAATGCTGTTCCCGGTCCATCAATAATAATTTCAAGCAGCGGAATGTGCGAAGCCGGAAGAATACTTCATCATCTGGCTAATTCAGTAGCGAATCCAAATAACATTATTTTGATGGTGGGTTACTGCGCCGAAAATACGCTAGGCAAAAAATTAATAGACGGATTCAAGGAGGTTAATATTTTCGGCGAAACTTATGAAGTGAAAGCCGAAGTTATAGTTATGCAGTCATTCAGCGCACATGCCGATAAAAATGAACTTATCAGTTATACATCTCAATTGGATAAGGAATTAATGAACCGGATCTTTTTAGTCCATGGAGAATTTGAACAGCAGCAGATTTATAAAGAGAATCTTGAAAAAAGCGGATTTAAAAATATTTTGATCCCAGACCGCGGCAATGAAGTTACCTTATAGAATACATCCTTTCGCTTTTGCCGTTAAGCTGAAAGCAAAATTCAGCCGATATAAGAATTTTCGCCCGGCGGAGGACGCGTCTTTTCGATGCAGAAGCGGGGTTTTTGCACTCCACATTATACATGAAGCCATAGCGAAGAGTGCAATTCGGATATTTCTTTTGGTTTTTCTTTTTTCTGTAAACTCCTACGCTCAGCTCGGAAGAGACAGCCTGAATTTTTCGCTTCAGAGTTTTGGTGACAGGCAGGTTATAAATAATTTTGACAAGCAGCTTAACACATATAACTTAAATACTATTGCCAAATACTTCTACAACAGCGAAAAAGTATTTTTCGGAATACGCGAGAATTTTAATTCGACTGTCACAAAATCTACACTTATTAATGTAAAAGACGAACAGCTATTCTGGGCAATCGGTCAGTACGGTATTTCCGATCTGTTTAAGTTGGGAATGCTGCTCAACAACAATTTTTACACAGATGACCGGCAGGTTGCAATTAACAAAGCCTCTTTGCTCACCGCTTCTCTTTTTGCCAAATTGCTTCCGCTGCAGAATATCCAGATTACTTCATACGGAGGCATATCTCAAAACAATCAGATCGGCTCAAAGGACGAGGGATATATATACGGCAGCGAGGCAAACATAGACAAACTGACACTGGGAGATTTTGATCTTTCTTCCACATTGAAATTTCAGAATGAAGATATATCGCCGAGGAAAAACACTCTCCGGTTAATGAATTTGGATTTGAACAATTCGTTTGAGGAGAGTTTTTTTAATACGGTCTCTGCTTACTACAGCGAACAGAAGAAGGATTTTTATTTCACTGCAGATCCGCAGACCGCCGCGCAGTTCAACATAGTCAACAACATTCAGAGCAGAACCGAATCGAATTATTTTTTGCAGGATAAAATCAAATTCGCAGCGCCGAACTCCCCCTTGTCACTCGATTTTCAGGGCCGCGTAGCCTGGCGGAATATAGACAGGAATACACGCTACATTTCACCGGTCAATTTTGCAAATACAAACTACGACACCAGAATCGAAGAGTTCAGGCTCGATTTTCTTTCCGCGGCGGATTATCTGGCGGATAATTTCAGTCTGTCCCTCCGTTTTTCATACTCCGAAAAAGACGAGAAACATTTGCCAAGCCGGTCGGACGCCTTGAACAATCTAATTTTCACTGAAAGAGAAAGTCTTGAGCAGCAGAAAAACAATACTTCGCAGCTCGCCAATATTTCCATATTGAGCAAAATTCAGCTTTCAAACTATGACAGAGTAACCTTCAGCATATTTCACAGAAAATTGAGATATGACACTCCAAGTGACCTTAATTTTGATGATAGAGACGAATTGCTTTCGGTCGGAAGAATACTATTCGAAAAAGAATTCAGCCCGCAGCTAAAAATATTCATGAATCTTGAAGGGAGCCTGAATAAGATCGTTTACATTTTTGCTGAAAGAAGTTCGAACAATAACCTGGGCAGAATATTAAAATTTTCTTCCGGCGGAACATTTAACGCAGGCAGATTAACTTCTTCAAATTCCGCAGAGGTCTCCGCGAATTACACCGTCTTCGATTACGAAGAGTTAAATCCGAATTTCAGAAGTTATTCATTCCGTCAATTCATCTTCCGCGATTCGTCAAATTTCAATTTGAGCGCCACATTCCGTCTATTCTTTTCGGGCTATTTGAAGCTGAGCGAGCAGGGTGATTTCCGCTGGAGTGATTTTGCGAGCAAACCGCAGCGTTATCTTGATGAGCATTATGCGGAACCGAAAATTTTTTATGATTACCGCTATTTCAGTTTCGGCATCGGTGTGCGATATTTTTCCCTCTCTACCTTCAATATAAAAGACGGAATCGACAAACTTCTTGCGTCGGATTATTCCAGCATTGGTCCAGTAACGGAATTAAGCTATTTAGTTTCCGACAGAATAAATCTGAAATTTTACGGGTGGTATGAATTTATCAGGTCGGACGATCAGAATGAGAGAGAGATGGCAAACTTAAGTTTAAAAGTTTATTACAAATTTTGATTTTTGGAAGTTGTGAGTTTTAGTCTTGCACGATTCTTCCAGTAAGTTTATTTTTCGGCTGACCTGATTTCAGTTTATTGCGGAGAAACATTGGCGTTAAAAATTTATGAGAAAGAGATTCCAAGCGATCCGGAACTGCTTCCAGAACTGGAAGAATTCATTGTTCACCTTGCAAAAGAATCCAATCTCAGAGAAGATAAATTAAACAATCTTGCACTTTCTTTTTCTGAAGCAGCATCCAACAGTGTCGTTCACGGAAACAAGCTGGATAAGAATAAAAAAGTCAAGATAACAGTGAAGGTCGACAATACGACTTTCTCCATAATCATCAAGGATGAAGGGAACGGTTTCAATTTGGATTCCGTTCCGGATCCCACCAGACCGGAAAATATTCTTAAAGACAGCGGAAGAGGCATTCACATTATGCGTTCTTTTCTGGATAAACTTTATTATAATTTTACCCCCACCGGAACAGAGACAATTCTGGAAATCAGCCTGTCTTAAAAGTTTTTATTAAAATTGGTTTATGAAAATTGTAAGTAAATTTCTATTTTGTGCTGGATACATTTCAATTAAAATATATTTGGAGGCTTTATGGCAAGAAAAAAAATCGCTTTAATTGGCGGCGGACAGATAGGCGGAGTATTGGCGCAGTTAATAGCTCAGAAAAAATTAGGCGACGTGGTTCTATTTGACATAGTTGAAGATTTGCCTCAGGGTAAGACGCTTGATATTGCAGAAGCAGCGCGCGTTGACATGTTTGACGTTTCTGTAAAAGGAACTAACGATTACGCGGATATCAAAGATGCGGATCTGGTTATTATTACTGCCGGGCTTCCACGCAAACCCGGTATGAGCCGAGATGATCTGCTTTCGACAAACGCAAAGATCATGCAGGCCGTTGCAGAGAATGTGAAAAAATACGCTCCTAACTCAATCGTAATTGTAATCTCTAATCCGCTCGACGCAATGGTTACACTTTTCAAAAAAGTCAGCGGTTTTCCTGCTAACAGAGTTATGGGACAGGCTGGCGTTCTGGATTCTTCAAGATTCGCAACTTTCATTTCATGGGAATTAGGCGTTTCCGTTAAAGATATAAATGCCCTCGTTATGGGCGGACACGGCGATACAATGGTTCCGATTGTGCGTTATGCCAATGTAAACGGAATTCCGGTAATGGAACTGCTCGAAAGAAAATACAACGATAAAGCAAAAGCGAAAGAAGTGATGGACGCGATGGTGAACCGTACAAAGATGGCCGGCGGCGAAGTTGTAAAATTGTTGAAGACCGGCTCGGCGTTCTATTCACCTGCTTCTTCGGCTATCGCAATGGCAGAAGCAATTCTATATGATGAAAAAAGAATTCTTCCCACCTGCGCTTTGCTGAACGGGGAATTCGGCATCAACGGTTATTATGTAGGCGTGCCGGCTGTTCTCGGATCTAACGGCGTTGAAAAAATTATTGAATTTTCTCTGGACGCGGAAGAAAAGGCCGCACTAGATAATTCTACTGCAGCAGTGAAAGAACTTGTGGAAGCAATGGGAAAATTGGGATTCTGATTCATTCTCAATGAATGTTTAGAGGCAGTTCATGCGGACTGCCTTTTTTATTTTAAATCGTCACAGATGTTTATTTACAGCGAAATATGGAGATTCGGCGGCGACTATTAAGGAACAAACTTGATATCGAACATATCATCTATCATTCCGTGATAAAAGATCAGCTTGATCAATTCATTCAATGACTCTCTCTCGTTTTCCGTCATATCAAAATAGATTGAACCGGAATTCTCTCTGAGATAATCCATTGCATCGGCATTGTAACCGAGATTAATGAAAGGATCTATTCCGCAGGTTTCCATATCAAAATCGATCTCTTTCAAGATCCGATCAAATTTAATAATTGAATCTTTATCGGGAGAAGCGAACACGAAATTCACGTACGGGAAATCGAGCACGTCACTTATAGCGTCTGCAATGCTTATGCCCGATCTATAATTACCCGACAGAAAATTTTCATCGCCGCAGACAATATAATCTCTCCCCTCTACTGCTGTTGAAGACGGATCGAGGGTTATTTCTGGTTCGGAGGAATATCGTTCCGAGAATAAAATCTTTGTCAAAAGGATTTCATTTATCGCAACATCTCCCCTGAAATATATTTTGTTTATCTCTCTTTCCGATTTCCCAAAATACAGGTATGAATTGGAAGCTTCCCCGTCATACGACAGAGCATAATCTGACGACACAAAAAGATTGCGGTGATTAATAAGCTCGACCGACGGGATCAACGCAATGGCGGAGGTATTGTATTCAAGATCCTTGCAAAGAAGCGAAGACTGATTAAATACGATCTCCAGACCATCAACATTATTGAGAAGAGCCAAAAAGATTTTCGAATAGATATTTTCGGGCAAAAACAGTTTCATTCAATCACTCAATTTTAAAATGTAAGAGGCTGTCTCAAAAGTGTCAATTCGACGATTTATGAGTGGAGATTGATTTACTGTATCAATTTTCCGTCATTAAAGATTACTTTTGAGACAGCCTCTAAAGTTTCGATAAAAATTATTTCTGATTTTTATCTTTGATACGCGCAGCTTTACCGGAAAGTTCTCTCAAGTAGAAAAGTTTTGCTCTTCTAACTTTGCCTTCGCGCACGATTTCAACCTTGGCAATCTTTGGTGAGCTGAAAGAGAAAATTCTTTCAACACCCACTCCGCTGGCAATCTTGCGGACTGTGAATGTTTTGCTCAATCCGGCGCCTCTGATGCTTATAACATCCCCTTCAAATGGCTGGATTCTTTCTTTATCGCCTTCAATTACGCGTACATGAACACGGATATGATCCCCGGTTTTGAATGCGGGGAAATCCGTGCGCATCTGATCTTCTGTTAATGCTTTGAATTTGTCCATTACTGGTTACTCCATGCTATTTATTTTTTTCCATTTTTCAGTTAAAACTTTTGACTGCTCTTCTTTCCAATCTTTTATTTTTTTTTCATGACCGGACAATAAAACTTCGGGCACGGTGATTCCTTTGTATTCTGCAGGCCGAGTATAATAAGGCGCTTCAATAAATTCTCCGTCCATCAGAGAATCATTCAGAGCCGATTCACTGTCGTTTAATACGCCCGGTATGAGTCTCACTACCGAATCAATAATAGCGAGGGCAACAATCTCTCCTCCGGTAAGAACGAAATGCCCTATGGATATTTCGTCTGTAGCGAATTTTTCGCGGACCCTGTCGTCCACTCCTTTGTAATGCCCGGCTATAATGAGAATATTCTCAACCAAAGAAAGTTTATTGGCAGTTTTCTGATCGAAGATTTTTCCTCCAGGAGTAGGAAAAATAATGTGATCATATTTTCTTTCGCTGAGAAGTTTTTCAATACATTCAAAGAACGGTTCCGGTTTAAGAAGCATTCCCGGTCCGCCGCCAAACGGCTTGTCATCAATCTGTTTATGTTTATCGTACGCGTAATCGCGCAGATTGTGTACTACAATATCAACTTTTTTTCTATCCTGCGCTCTTTTAAGTATGCTCGTATTCAGAGGGCTCAAAAGAGAATCGGGCACAGCCGAAATAACATCAATTCTCATCATCGTATAGCAGATCGCAGTCTGTAACTAGTTCCAATCTTTTATTTACCGGGTCGAATGATGCTATATAGTCTTTAACCGCCGGCAGCAAAATTTTTTTTCCGTCATTATCCGTTATTTCATAAACATCGTTTGCGGGATAACGAAGAACATCTGTAACCTGTCCAATTAAATTAGAATTCCAAAAAACATCACTATTAAGGAGATCATGAATATAGAAAGTATTATCAGAGAGCTTTACGCTCTTCTCCTTACTGACAAAAACTTTTTTCCCCACCAAAATTTTCACATCTTCGGCAGAATCAAAATTTTTGAATTTAAGAGTAATACGCCCGCCAGTTTCGTTCACACTCTCAACGAAGAATTCTTTCTTATTGCCGAACAAATCAATAAAAACAGATTCAAGCTTAAAAAACCGTTCCGGGAAATCGGAAAATGATTCAATCAGTACAGATCCGTTTGAACCATAAACTGCTTTAATTTCCGCAATAAGAAATAGATCATTCACAACTGGAATTAATCAATCCAATATTTTCAAGATAGCCCGTTTGCCGTCTTTAGCTGCAATGGCAGTCAACAATGTACGCATAGCCTGGGCGGTTTTACCCTGCTTACCAATGACTTTACCTACATCATCAGGACCAACTTTAAGCGTTAGCTCAACTGTTTTTTCATCGGGAGCAGTTTCCTCAAGAGAAACATTATCCGGTGAATCGACAAGATGTTTGGCGATAAATTCAATGAAATCCTTCATGAGAATTCCTATAAGTTAGTGAACCCTTCAGAGTACATAATTAGTGGAAGTTATTCCAGAGGAATAAACCGACCCGGAAGTAGTACTCTATACTTCCCCTTCACTATCTGTTTTATCCGACTTTTCAGCCGAAGCTTTTTTCGCTTTTGCTTTTTCCAATTTTTTCTTTGATGCTGCAGCTAGATTTGCTTCTTTTAATTTTTTCCACTCTTCTAACTTGGAATTGATCTGTTCTTCGCTCAAACCCTGTTTTTTCAATTCAAGCTTTAGAATAATTCCCTGTCCGGACAGAATGTTTTTCACAGTATCTGTAGGTTGCGCGCCCACTCCCAGCCAATATATTGCGCGTTCCTCTTTAATGTCAACTGTCGCCGGTTCTGTCTTGGGATTGTATAAACCAATAGCTTCGATAAATTTACCGTCTCTTGGTGAACGTGAATCAGCCGCTACCAATTTATAGACCGGCTGTTTTTTCTTTCCCATTCTTCTCAGTCTTAACTTTACTGCCAATTTGTTGCTCCTTTTTGAATTTATAATCTAATTATATCTAATATTTTTAGGTAACGAAAACTTTCCCGAATTTTTATTGAACATTTTCATCATTTGCTGCATCTGCTCAAACTGTTTTATCAGTCTGTTCACATCCTGAATTGTATTGCCGCTTCCGCGCGCAATTCTTTTTCTTCTGCTGCCGTTAAGAATCTTAGGATTCTCTCTCTCCTTCTTAGTCATAGACTGAATAATGGATTCAACTACAACCAACTGATTCTCATCTACATCGGCATTTTTAATCGCAGAACCGATGCCGGGAACCATGCCGAGCAGACTTTTAAGAGATCCCATTTTCTTAATCATTTTAATCTGCTTAAGAAAATCATCGAAATCGAATTTGTTCTCTCTGAATTTCTTTTCGAGGTCGGCAGTTTCTTGCTCGTCAAATTGCGCCTGAGCTTTCTCAACGAGAGAGATCACATCCCCCTTGCCCAGAATTCTTGAAGCCATTCTGTCAGGATGAAAAGATTCAATAGAGTCGAGTTTTTCTCCGAGGCTTACAAACTTTACAGGTCTGTCTACCACAGCCCTGATGGAGAGAACGCAACCACCTCTTGAATCACCGTCAAGTTTTGTAAGAACAATTCCATCGAAATCCACTTTTTCGTGGAAAGCTTTTGCTGAGTTAACCGCATCCTGCCCGGTCATCGAATCTACCACAAACAGTGTTTCAGTAGGATTAACTTTAGCTTTTATTAGAGCAGCTTCATTCATCATCTCTTCATCGATGTGAAGTCTGCCTGCTGTATCAATAATTACAGTATTTAATCCGTTCTCTTTTGCGTATGCAAGAGACTCGGATGCAATGCGAACCGGATCCTTGCAGTCGTCAACAGTGAAAACCGGAGTGCCGATTTGAGCTCCTAAAATCTGAAGCTGCTTAATAGCCGCCGGTCTGTAAACGTCTGCGGCGACTAACAGCACATTACGTTTACTGTTCGTCAACATTTTTGCGAGCTTGGCGCTGAATGTGGTCTTTCCGCATCCCTGAAGGCCGATCATCATAATTACAGTGATGCCGGACCCATTAAGACTGATTTCTGAACCTTTACCGCCTAAAAGCAGAGTCAGCTCATCATACATAATTTTTGTGATAAGCTGCCCGGGTGTTACAGAATTCAGCACTTCAGTGCCAAGCGCTTTCTCTTTTACGTCATCGACAAATTTTTTGGCGACTTTGTAATTGACGTCAGCATCTAAAAGAACACGACGAATATCCCGGAGCGTATCCGAGATATTCGATTCGGTCAATTTACCCTGACCGGTAATTTTTTTTAGTGTCCGCTCAAGCTTTTCGGTTAAATCATCCAGCATCGTACACTAGCCCTAATTAAGATAATAAAAAGAGACTTCATTTCAAACGCAACATGATCAAGATTCTTTAAGGGCATTTGCGCCGGACACAATTTCCAATATCTCTTTAGTGATGGAGGCCTGTCTGACTTTATTAAAAGTGAGATTCAGCGAACGAATCAATTCTTTTGCATTCTCTGTAGCCATATCCATCGCGGTCATTCTTGCTCCCAATTCGGCAGCATAGGAATCCAGGAGTGTAGTCCACATTTGAGCATTAAGGTGTTTCGGCAGCAGTGAATTAATAATTTTCACTTTATCAGGTTCATAAATGTAATCTGCGGCTTCCTGGGCTGTTTCTGCTCCTTTATTCTCAAACGGTTTTATCGGGAACAACTGTTCAACAATTGTCTTTTGCTGAATAACCGATCTAAATTCATTGTACACAACTAAAATTTTGTCGAACTCTCCCGAAAGATACTTCGAAGTGAGTTCTTTAATTAATCCGGACGCAAATTCAAATTTCAAGTGGGAAAATATTCCTGGGTAGGAACCAACTACATTGTAGGGTCTTTTTGAAAAATAATCATTTCCTTTTTTACCCAGACAGTATAAATCCAAATTACCGTTTTGATAGAAAGAAGAGAATTCATCTTTGATCATTTCTTCGGTTTTGCGGATAACGTTCATATTAAAGCCGCCGCACAAACCCCTGTCTGAAGTAACTACAATCAGTGCTATTCTTTTAATTTCTCTTTCGTTGAAAAGCGGATTACTAAAATTCTTTTCTATATTGAGAAGATGCTGAATCATTTCTGCGATCTTTTTGGAATACGGTTTAGCGCTAATAATATTATCCTGAGCGCGGCGCAGTCTTGCTGCTGCAACCATCTTCATTGCTTTGGTAATCTGCTGGGTGCTTTTCACACCCTTGATTCTTCCTTTTATATCGCGGAGAGTTGCCATTTAAATCAGTTCTTCTTAAACTTTTCTAAAAATTCTTCAACAGCTTTTTTAACCATCTGAACAGTGTCTTCTTTCATCTCTTTAGACACTCTTATATTTTCAAGAATCTGCGGATATTTTAATTCAACATACTCTGTAAATTCTCTTTCAAATCTTTTTACATCTGAAACATCTATTGATTCAAAATAATTATTTGTTCCTATGTAAACGCTCAACACCTGTTTTTCAACCGGAATCGGCGTGTACTGTCCCTGTTTTAAGAGTTCAACCAGGCGGGCACCTTTGCTAAGTGTCTTCAAGGTGGCTTTATCCAGATCGGAACCGAATTTCGCAAATGCTTCAAGCTCTCTATACTGCGCAAGATCAAGCTTCAAAGAACCTGCGACTTTTTTCATCGCTTTTATCTGTGCGTTACCGCCTACACGCGACACCGAAATACCGACGTTGATAGCAGGGCGCACACCTGCATTGAAAAGGTTCGGTTCAAGATAGATCTGACCGTCTGTAATCGAAATAACGTTTGTTGGAATATAGGCAGATACGTCTCCCTGCTGAGTCTCAATAATCGGAAGCGCCGTAAGACTGCCTCCTCCTAACGAATCGTTCAGCTTCGATGCGCGCTCAAGCAATCTTGAATGGAGATAAAATACGTCGCCCGGATATGCTTCGCGTCCCGGAGGTCTTCTGAGCAGCAGCGAAAGTTCGCGGTAAGCAACGGCTTGCTTTGAAAGATCGTCGTAAATAACCAGCGCGTGTTTTCCGTTATCGCGGAAATATTCTCCCAATGTTGCACCTGAATAAGGAGCAATATACTGAAGGGGTGCGGGGGTAGATGCGGAGGCGTTAACAACAGTTGTGTATTCCATCGCTCCGGATTCTTCGAGTTTGGCAACTACTTGAGCCACAGTAGAATTTTTTTGTCCGATTGCTACATAAACGCAGTAAACAGGATTAACGCCAATCTTCTTGGCTTCCTCTGTATGTGTATATTTCTGATTTATTATTGCGTCCACAGCGACGGCTGTTTTACCCGTCTGGCGGTCGCCGATAATCAATTCGCGCTGGCCTCTGCCGATCGGAATCATAGCATCGATGGCGGTTATACCGGTCTGGAGCGGTTCCTTAACGGGCTGGCGCTGTATAATGCCCAGTGCTTTGCGTTCAATAGGCATAAATTTTTCTGATTGGATAGTGCCTTTACCGTCCAATGGCAGACCGAGAGGGTTAACAACTCTACCGAGCAGTTTTTCGCCAACCGGAAAAGAAGCAACGCGGTTAGTTCTTTTAACCGTATCACCTTCTTTAATAAGAGTGCTTTCGCCAAAAAGAACGCAGCCTACGCTATCTTCTTCAAGGTTTAAAACCATTCCCATTACATTATTGGGAAATTCAACAAGCTCGCTGGCCATTGCCTTAGACAAACCGTAAACACGCGCAATTCCATCGCCGACCTGCAGAACGGTTCCAACCTCATAAATGTCGGTCTCGTTTTCGAAACCGGCAAGCTGCTTTCTTAATATCGCAGAAACTTCATCTGGTCTTACTTCTGCCATTTTATATTTTCTCCCATAGGTCCGAAGGACTCCTTCGGAGGATCCCGATTGCCCGGGATTTCGATTTTACTTTAATGTTTTTATAAATTTATTTCTTCAGAAAATTTGGCGCGCAGCAAACTCAATTGATGCTTTACTGATGCGTCATAAACTGTATCTTCAATCCTGACGACAAATCCGCCTATTATATCGGGATCGGTTTTGTAGTCCGCTGATACAAGCTTTCCGGTTTTTTTATTCAGATCCGATACCATCCTCTTCCTGAGAGTATCATCCAGATCTACCGCGCTTATTACTTTAGCTTTAACTACGCCATTCCGTTTATCTACCAGAGCAGTAAACTCTTTAAAGATATCGAATAGAATATTTTCGCGGTTTTTTTCGACAACAAAAATCATGAATCCGAGAGTATCGGCACCAACTTTATTTTTAAATATCTTTTCAAGGAGTGAAATTTTATCCGCGGATTTTACTACCGGACTTTTAAGAACAGAGCGCAGCTCGCGCGAAGCAGAGAGAGTGTTGAAAATTAATTCGGAATCTTCCGAAATCTCTTTCAGTTTCTTCTTTTCCTCTGCAAGGATCATAAGAGCTGATGCGTAACGATATGAAATCCTGTAGACACTCATGATTAATTTTTCAAATCATCCAAATATTTATTAACAAGTTTAATCTGACTTTCTTTATTAAGATTCTCTTTGAGAATTTTTTCGGCGGCATTCACGGCAATATCGGCAACCTGTTCTTTGAGCTTGCTGAAAGCTTCCGCATTTTTTCTCTCAATTTCCTGAGTAGCGTCGGAGATCATTTTCTTTGCCTGATTCTTGCTTTCGTCAAGAATTTGTGCTTTCAATTTTTCTGCAAGATCTCTGCTCTGCTCAATGATCTTTTGGGCTTCCTCATCTGCTTTGGCTAAATTAGCTTTATTTTCAGCTATCAGTTTTTCGGCGTCTTTCTGAGCCTTATCAGCTTTTTCGAGAGAATCCTTAATAAAATTTTCTCTTTCGCTCAAGGAATTGAGAATAGGTTTCCAGGCAAATTTCTTCAATACAAGAAGGAGAAAAAGAAAAGTAACCACGGTCCATAAGATTACTCCCGGATTCACGTCTAAGGGACTTCCCCCTTTTTCTGCGCCTTCAGAAAATACAAGCAGCAACAAATTACTAATGATCATCATTTCTGTTTTCCTTTTCGAAAAAGAATTTTATTGCAGGTGAATTACTTAAGCGCAAGAAGAATACAAATAACGAGCGCGAAAAGAGAAATACCTTCAATAAGAGCAGCGGCAATAATCATAGATGTTCTGATATCGCCTGCAGCTTCCGGCTGACGGCCGCTTGCTTCCATAGCTGAGCTGGCTAATTTTCCGATGCCGAAAGCACCGCCGATTACTGTTAATGCAGCGCCAAAACCAGCGGCTAAATATGCAAATCCCATTCCTTCCATTTGATTACTCCTTTATTTCTGTTAATAAAATTAATGTTCCTGATGTACTGCCATTCCGATAAATAAACCGGAAAGCATCGTAAAAATGTATGCCTGCAAAAGTGCAACCAGTATTTCAAGGCAAAAGATAAATAGTGCAAATGCAACTGAAACGGGTACTACAACGTATGTATGTAAAATAAAAATCAATCCTATCAAAGATAAAATAACAATATGCCCCGCGGTCATATTCGCGAAAAGACGAATAGCCAGAGCGAATGGTTTTGTAAATAAACCGAGCAGTTCTACCACCAACATTATGGGCAGCAGCCAGAACGGTATTCCGTGCGGTATCAATCCTTTGAAATAGCCGAACACTCCGTTCTTCATCATTCCGCCTACTTGAATGAAGATAAATGATATTGTTGCAAGTGTGGCAGTGACAGCTATATTGCTTGTTGCAGTTGATCCGTACGGTATTAAACCCAGAAAATTACAGGTCAATATAAAAAAGAAAACGGTGAGCAGGTAAGGAAGAAACCGCTCATATCCCTTTCCGATTGTCGGTTTAACAATTTCATCCCTTACGAATACGATGAGAACTTCCATTAGATTCGTAACCCCTTTGGGGACTAAAGATTTTTTATATGACTTCGTCATAAAGACAAGAGTCGAAACGAGTATTACAAAAGCGAGCCACATGAAGACAACGTGCTTCGTAATCGAAATATCAAATCCAAAAAGATGAATCTCCGGAAGATGTATCACTCCGAAAGGAGCAAAGTCAAGTTCGCGCGCATCAAGAATGTGATGCATTATCCAGCTCGTATCCTGCTTTTTTGCCGTTTCAGTCACAGTTTTTACAGTATCTGCAACGGTATTTGGATTAGTTATCCACATATTTTTAATTTTTTCCTTTGCGCGTTTCTATTCTGCTGCCGACTATTTTAATTTCGTACACTAAAAAGAAAGTATACCAAATAAAGAGTGTAAATATAAAGTCAAATAGCTCAATTTTCAAGATTTTTATGCTTAAGATGACCAAAACAAGCATTATTAGAAGCCGTACCCCAATCCCGCCGATTGTGAATAAAAGGAAGATTTTGTTGGATTTTTGGATGGAAAATGAATATCCCAGAAGAAATAAGAGAAAATTGAGCAGCGCACACCCTGCTGCAGCTAGAATTGAAATACCGGTACGGTAACCGATCAAACCCATTATGATCAAAATAAGTATGAGGGCTACGGCAGAAGCGGTAATTACAAACGCGGATCTACTTTTTTTGATCACTCTTATTTTTCTCGTTTAATTCCAGCACGATCTTAATAAAATTATAAATCCCTGCAAAAGCGCCAAGGAAAGAGCAGACTAAAATGAAAATCGGAGATGAATTGAATTTCGCATCCAGCCATCGGCCCAGAAAGAACATCAGTATTACAGTAGCAGCTAATTGGGTACCGAGTCCAAGATACGGGCCTACATTTTTTATAGAATAGTTTAACTTTTCGGCAGATTTTTTTTCAATCTCACTCATTGGTTTTAATTTCAGGATTGCCGTTATTCATCTGGCTTACGCCTTCGAAAAACGCACCCTCTTCAATTACCAAAAATTTTGTAACCAGATCTCCTGTTAATTTAGCTTTGGGTTCAAGTTTTAATTTTTCAAGAGTGGTAATCCTTCCCTGTACTTTTCCGCTCATTGTTACATTCTTTGCTTTTATCTCTCCCGTAATTTCGCTCAGATCTCCTATAGTAAGATTTCCGTTGACAAAAACATTACCGTTCACCTTACCGTCAATCCTCACGTTGCCTTCGCTCTGAAGATTGCCGTCAATTTTTACTCCGCTGCTTATGATGCTTACGTCTTCTGCCAGTGAGTCTCGTTTAGCCGACATTATTATTCTCCTACTTTAGTATAAATTTTTCTGGGTCAATCGGTTTACCGTTATGCCAAATTTCGAAATGAAGATGGGATCCGGTTGTATTTCTGCCGCTGTTTCCGCTCAAAGCAATCAGTTCGCCTTGAGTGACAATATCCCTCTCTTTTTTCAAAAGGGACGAACAATGTTTATAAACCGAAATGTAGTTCAGATCGTGCTGAATCATAATCATAAAGCCCGATTCGATTGTGTACTCTGCAAAAGTGACCAATCCTCCTGCGGATGCAAAGACAGGGGTGCCTGTTTTGATCCGGTAATCCATTCCGAAGTGGCCTTTGTCCGGATTAAATTCATTTGAGACAAATCCGTTCACGGGCGAGACAAAAAAGAATTGCTTCGAATTCGCGTTTGACTGTTGAAAATTTTTCAAGAGATCATTTAGAGCCGAGTAGAGATCTCCGCCTATTTTGATTTTTTTAGTAATTGGTTTTCTTAGAGAATCGTAGATAGGATCGTTACTCTTTGCCGAATCTTTGCGGGCAAGCATGGTGGCATATTTAATCTTTTCATTTGTAGAAGCCATCGTTTCCAATTGGGCGCTTAACACTTCCACTCTGTTCTGAAGCTGCTGAATTTTTTCTCTCTGAGTTTTCAATTCGTTATTATCGATAACAAAAAGAAAATCCTTTAAGGGTGTAATGGAAAGAATAAAGATAAGGACGAACCAGGCGAATATTGTGTAAAGACCTAAATATGCGCCCAGCCGCAATGCGCTGTATTTATAACGCTTTGTTGTAATAATGGGCAAAATGGGCGTTATATGGAAAGAAGATTTTTTTAAATTTTCTAAATTAAACCACTTCATTTCAGCACCTTAATGGAGGTATAAATATATAAAATTATGCCGTTTTTTTCTTAATCCTGTAGTAATTCTTCAAGGACCGAGATCACTTTTTCGGGAAGCAGATTATTCCCGCATTCGAAAGTTTTGATAGGGCATCTCTTGTGTCCGTGTATTCCGCATGGTTTGCATTCAAGTCCGGATAGGGATACATATCTGCTTTTTGAGTTGTAAGGGAAGAATCCGAATTCCGGGACGGTAGAGCAATAAATTGTAAGAACTTTGATATCCGCGATCATGCCCAGATGAGTAGGCGCGCTGTCGTTAGTTATCAAAAGGGATCCTTTTCTGAGAAGCGCTATCGATTCAGACAAAGATAATTTTCCGGCAAATGATATTATACCGCCATCAAACCGGCTTTCAATTTCTTCGCAGATCTTTTGATCATCCGTTCCGCCAATTAAAGCGACATGATAATTTTTACCGATAAGGTATTTTATAATTTCAAGCAGATTATCCTTGGGATAGATTTTTGTGTCCCAAACCGAACCCGGCGCCACAAGAGCAAGTTTCCTATTTGTAATTTGATTCAAAATACTGTTCGCACGTTCTGCGGCTTTTTCATCGATCTTGACAACCGGCAATACTCTCCAATTATCTAATGATGTGTCGTATCTTATCATATCAAGGTTACGTGCGGTTTCATGTTTCTCTTTCACGTATTTTATTTTCTGTTTGAACACAAAACTCATTGAGGAGATATCAAAGCCGGTTGTGCTGCCGGCACCGGAGAAGAACATTATAAGAGTCGATCTTAGGGATCTATGAGGGGAATAAACGAACGAAAATTTTTCTCTCCTGATTTTAAAAATCAAACGAATAAAATCAAGTAAAGATTTTTGTTCCCCTTTTTTATCATATACAATTAAATTATCTACAGATTGAGAGAGCGTGAACAATTCTTTCGTTGAAGGGATGCAAAGGACAGTAACAGCTGAATTTGGAAATTTTTCTTTTAATTTCTGAATCATCGGCAATGTCAGAACGGCATCGCCAAGAAAAGCAGTCTGGATTATCAGAATTTTTTCTTTCACTAATATTTCCAAATTTTATGCATCCAGAAATATTGTTCCGGATTTTTTTTAATATGTTTTTCCAAAAATGTAATATACCGCTGCGTTAATTCCGCCAATTTAGCTTCCTGATCTTCAGGAAGATTATTCATATCAAGTTCTTCCAGATGCATTTTGTAAGAAAAATCTTTTTGTCTTTCAAAAGCCGCCATAATAACGGGGCAGTCCATTTTAAGCGCGATGCTCGCGGTTCCGGTATAAAGCGCTGTCGGTCTTCCGAAAAAACTGAATCTGGGCCCTTCGTAATGCCCGCGCTGATCGCCGGCGACACCTATCAATCCTCCCTTTTTAATCGTCTCATAAATTTTTCTTACCGATATGCCTGAGAGAATAATTTTGTTCCCGAATTTTTCGCGAGCTTTCATAACATAATCAGAGACCAGGGGATTGCTCTGCGGCTGAGCCAGAAGGCTGAATTCTCTTCCCAATTTGAGCGTAATTGACGACATGCAGAATTCCCATCCGCCAAAATGACCGGTCAAAATAATTGCAGGATCCTTCTGCCCTATAATTTCGGTGATAAGATCAACGTTATCAATTGAAATTTCCGATTCAATCTCCTTCTCGGAGCAGAAAGGAAGAATCATCAATTCAAAAAATGTGATAAGAATATTCTGATAATTTTTTCTTGCTAAACGGTTAAGCTCATTATCGTTCAGTCCGGGGAAAGCAGACTTCAGATTACTCAATACTACTTTTTTTCTTACCGGGACCGCGTAATAAAGAAAATAAGACAATATTCTGGTACTTTGTCTGGTTCTTCTTAATCCAATTAGTTTAAATATTTTTGCGAACGAATTAAAAAAGAAAAATTCAATTTTATATTTAGTCCGCATCTTTTTTACTGAACCGCGGTTTGAAGTCTTCTCTGCCAGTTTTCGTCCTGCAGTTCACCGCGTTTGGTTGAATGAAGCAATTCATAATTTCCGAATCCTGAGATGTCTCCGAAAATGAAATTAGCTCCGCCTTCGAGCTGGCTGTAAAACCAAACCTCGTACGGTTTCATATTGCTTTCATTCGGGTAATAATCTTTCTGATCGGGCTCGCCGTAGAGCAGCAAAATCCTGCCGCGGTCTGTGAGATATCCTTCCTTATTCATTCTGCTGAAAAGTCTATTAGCCAGTTCAACTCTTTTCATATATTCTTCTTTGAATTCATTGATTGGCGTAGACGGAATATCGTCTCTATTTTTCCAAAAATTGTACAGAAATTCTCTTTTTGCTTTCAATGAATCGAGTCTCGAAAATTGATCGATCTCTTTCTGAGTTGCTAAATATTTTGCCTGCGAAAACATTTTATTGCATTCTTCCAATGAAAACAATCCGAACTCACTGCCTACCACACCGGCGTTCAAGTTAGTCAACTTATTGGGATCCTGAACATTCGGATTATATAGATAAAACCGTTTGGAGGAGACATACGCTTTATTTGTCTTATTATCCACCAGGCTCAATTCAAAGGTGTATGAGTCAGACGGAAATTTTGACAAATTCATAACGCCATATTCCACAACAGAGGTGTTGCTCTGTTTAACCGCTTTTGCGAGTTTGGAAACGTTCTGCCCGGAGCTGTTGAATAGATTTTTGCGTAGCGTAAATTCTCCATCGGGATCGGGCAATTTTAAGTTATATAATTCCGCATAGTAAAAAAGGACCGGCGATTGGTTTGAATAAAGCATGGTAGGATTCGGAATTACTTCCATAGAATTTTTAAAGAAGATGGAATTTTTATCGGTGTCATCCAATTTTATGTTTCTTGCGAGCTGTAGATCACTTATTCGCGGATTTGAAGATTTGTTAATCTCAACTACCAGATTTTCGTTAAACATTTTTACAATATCCTGATTGCGCGCGTCCCTGGCTTTTAACACTAAAGAGTATTTCCCTTCCGGAACCACAAAGCCCATCACATCAATTATGCTTTTGGGTATCGAATCATTTTCTACAAAGGGAAGAACCTGCTGAAGTTTCCAATCTTTGTTTATCACATACTGGTTAGTGGAACTGTTCTTCAATTCAAGATGGACAACCGCCTCTACCAAATTTCCCTTTTCAGTTTTAATGAACTCCATATTCTTAGGGTTAAGTTCAAAGTAGAACTCAAGAAACACAGAGGTTGAATCATAATTAAAACGGGCATAATCGAATTCAAAATTCAGCTCTTTTTGAGCATGAAGCAGTGAACTGTAAAGAAAAATTGTAACGATTACTGATAATATCCTTTTCATAAACCGATCCTTTGATTGTAGCTCTGATCTGCGTGCGGTTAAAACCTGCGTATTAATTAGAAATAAATCCAACCGGTTATATCGCAGCAAAATCTCTTAATTAATTATTTTTCAAAATCTATTTACAGATAAACCTTCGGATTATCAACCCAATAAACCGATCCATACTTGCAGAAAACCGATTCCGGAAAAATTTTAGTGTTTGCAAAATACGAACATGAGCCAAGCGAGGCAAGAGGAACAATTTTAAATAAAAAAACCCCGACTAAAAAGCCGGGGTTTTGAAAACAAGAAAGACTAGTTATTAGAAACCAAACTGAACAGAGATAACCTGGTTATCATCGAAGAATTTAGTTTGTCTGTAAGCATAGTCAACCTTCAAAGTTGTTCCGCCTAAATCATATCTCAAACCAAGACCTGCAGTGAGGCCATAGATATTGTAATCCATGTTGTCGGCAAAGCTTGGTGTGTAAGTATAACCGCCGCGGACGAAGAATGTACTATTCAGACTGTATTCCAATCCGAATTTATATTCATCAGCGTAGTAGTTACTATTCTGATAGGTAGCGTCAACCTGAAGAGCGTTTGATGCGTTGAAATTATAGTTATAGCTCAATCCGATTTCGAGTGTAGATGGGAGATCGAATGCGGCAGCTGTCATTTTATATGTTGCTTCTCCTCTTTCCAAAGAAGTCGGAGTTGCGTTCAAATAAAGACCTGATCCGTCATATCTCATCTGGGGACCGAAATTCTTTAACGCCATAGCGAGATTGAATCCGTTAATGTTAGCCAGATTTCTATAGGTAACACCGAAGTTAAATCCGAGAGCAGATGAACTAACTAAATCCATTGTTTCGGTGATATAGTTCATTGTAAGACCAACAGAGATTCTGTCGCTCAGGAGACGTGAATAGGTAAGACCGAGAGTCATGAATGTCGGTTTGAATGAACGTCCATTACCGTCAGGGTTATCAACTGTAGTAACGTTGATGCTTCCGACTGATAATGATTTTAAGGTGAGACCAATTGCGCCGAAGCCTTCTAAGTTGGTGGAAACACCGAAATATGTAACGCCGATGTCAGCGATGTGCGACATATACGAGAACATAACGTTAGTTCCGCCATCTATAGCGAGGTTTGCGGGATTCCAATATAGTGCCTCTAATCCGGTTGAGCCGGAAAGTGAAGAACCACTCATCGCGATTCCACGGGCGCCTACAGGTATCAAGAGTTGCGAAGCAGCTCCCGTACCATTTCTAACTCCACCATCTGCAAATACAGTGCTGGCAGCAAGAATCAGCAAAAATAATTTTAAATATATTTTTTTCATTTTTTTTTCTCCCATCTTTTAGAAGTGGTCAAGAATCTGTTGTTCTTGAATTATAGCTAGTTTAAGTATCTTCGTCTGCCCTAAATCCGGCATATCGATGTGAACTATATATAATCCACTCGCAACAGGGAAAGAACTATCATTTACAAGATCCCAGGTTGTGAACTGGCTGGGAGAATCCTTCTGTAATATTCTAACAAGCTGACCGGCTAAGTTGAATACGCGCAATGTAGCTCTTTGCGGCAGATGGCTGAATGTAACATAACGCTGATATTTATTCACTTCGCGTGGGTTTGAACCGTAGTAAGGATTCGGGAAAACATTAATCTGATCAACATCTTTTTTAGCTGCATTAAGATCTGTTGATACTGAAGGAGCGGTGAATGTGAATACATCACCGGTTGTTCCTGGCTGATTTGGTTTTGTTGTTTCGATTCTGAATATTGAACCGGTTTCAGGTTGAAGAGCTTTCTGGTTAGCCGGGAAATTTGCAGCAGATACTGAACCGCCATTCCAACTTACCAAAGAGATGCGAGCCATAATTTCATTACCGACAGTTGTTGTATTGCCTTCGTCAAAGTTAGATGCTATAGCAGCGTCGTAACCCTTTGTACCTGGTGTATGATCTGTTACATCATAGAAATAGATCCAGTCTGTATCAGGATCATCATCTCCGCCAGAAACCGTATGATCTTCTTTCAGAAGATTCCATTGATCATTACCATCGACATCATAAACGAAAGCAACTAATTTATAGTCATCAGTTGTAACATTAGGAGTTCCGATACCGGTGTTCCATAATTCAAACGGAACCTGAACAATGCTGCCTGTTGAAAAAGCCATCAAAGCTTTGCTACCTGCGGCCGTAAATCTGATTTCGAAATCGTAAGGAATAATTCTTGGCCAGTTGGCACCGCTTCTCGGAACACGTGTCAAGAAATAAGCATAAGATGGATCCATAGTCGGAGAAGTCATACCGGTAGCAATACCCCAGAGGGCACTGCTGTTTTTCATCTGACCGGCAGCCGGTCTATCAAGACCATTGTAAAGCGGGAATCCGTTTGCGTTGAATGCAAATGTACCCATTGCAGGTGTAGCTAATTTTCCGCCTGCATTTGCAGTAACAATAAAGTCTTTGAAATCATTTGGAGCACCTGAGACTTTAACCTGCAGACCGTCTACCAATGGAGAATTTGCATCTCCGTTCTGGTTTGACTGGTTTGATAGTTTTGTAGTGCCTGTAGTAAGGTCTTTCAAATTCCATACTGTTTTGCCGCTGACAGTTGCGAAAGAAACTTCATAGTTATGCCCTGTAACAGCTGTAGGATCATAAACTGCTGCAAGGACTTTACCGTCGCTTGCACCCTTGCTGTGTGTTGCAGTAATAACATCACCGGCATTAGCATTAAGAACAACACCCGGATTTGGTGAATGAGGTGTTGCAGCAATTCTTGCCGACAAAGTTTCAAGAACGTTCGGTACAGCATCAGGATCGCTGTGAACTACATAAGAAGAAACTACATAGTAGTACTCAGTTCCGTTTGCCAGCGGAACGCCGCCTCTGATATAATCTTTATCAATTGTAATGCTTCTTTGAATACCGCTGTTTGTTCCAAACTTTGTTGGAGATTTTGTAACGCTATTTGTGGTTGGATCAAATGTTGCACTCAATACCATTGCAGGATCTGTAGGAAGATCGAATGTTGCAACAATTTTTGCCTCATTCAACTGAGCGTTCAGACGCGGTAGCTGATAAACTACGTAACCTTCAAATTTATAACCGAGCTGATTATAGCTTTCAATCTGAGAGATCGAATTCTGATCTTCACCCCAGGAGATGATAAGCTTTTTATCGAGCTCAGAAGCTTTACCGATTTTTGTAACAGGATCCAAAGCAACTATTGGAGCTTTAGGAGCCTGAGGAACTACGAACAGGTTATCGTAAGCTCTCTGAACCTGAGCATCCTGGAATTTCAACAGAGCAACAGCGCCTAATCTACCGATAGGAGCAACGCCGCCTGCTGCAAGCTGTCCAACTACTACTTCCTGTGTGTCGCCAACTGCAAGTGTGAATGGACCTGATACAGCGCCCATACGACGGTCCTGTTTAGGGAATAAGATACCGTCTACCCATCCTTTTCCGGTAACCGGATCACCAGGACAGAAGAATTTGGTCGTCTTTCCTGTTAAAGGGTCAACGAATTTAGTACCTAATGTACCAACTTTACCCTGCATAAGATTTCTTACGCGGAGAGCACCGTTAGCATAGCTACCCAAAGTAGGATCGCCGTAGTTTGCTACTCCCTGAGTGAAAAGGTAGAAAGCGGTCATAGGCATATTGTAATAACCGTTTCTGTATTTTCCTTTAAATACTGCTTTCTGCGAAGCTGTTCCTTTAAGAATTGGTCCCTGCATGAAGTCGAATCCTGCCGAAGGAATGTATCTTCCATAAGACGGATCCTGATCATCACCGTTATAAATGAATCCTAAGCTCAGAACAGTATCGCAACCGGCAAAGTCATCGCCCGCGTCACCGCCAAGATCAGGATCTGACCACATGTTAACGTAACAGCTGTCAACCTGGTTGAAGCCTTTGTTGATCATTGTATATTTTCTGAACAAAGCATCGCCAAGAGCGTTCTGCTGGTTGTAGCCCCAGATTGTTGCCTGCATTTCGATGCCAAGTCCAAGTGATCCGTAAAGTTTCTGAGCCTGTGTTGGATCAACGTCGTTGCATACAAACCAGATTGTCTGGTCTGCGCCCGGAACGCCGGGTACGTCGACTGCGGGTTCATAAGTTCCGTTTCCGTTTTTATCTTCATACGGAGCGCCGTACTGAGCCGGCCATTCCTGCCAGTCTTTATCATACTGCTGATAGATTGCGTCTTTAGTTTTACCTTCGTCCATGATCTCCTTGCTGTAATCAGCCTGAGGATCTTTATAATCACGACGAACTCTGTATATTCTTACAGCTGCACCGGTCGGGCTTTCAGCAACTCCAAGAGGAGCTGATGCTGTACCAGGTGTGATAATTCTTCCGGCCAATTGACCGCGATTATAGGTTGAACCGCTTACTCTCCATTCACCATTAATATATCCGCCGTATAAGAATCCTGATTCATAGAACACTGTCTTACCGCTGCCGATCGGGAATTGGAATCCGGAGTCGCCTGTAACGGAAAGATCTGATGCTCCATCATTAGTAAAGAATGTGGATATATTATTGATATTAAATTTGGTAGTCGCAGGAGTACCTGTAGTCTTAGAAAGGACTTTACCTTTAGTTCCATCGACACCTTCAGCTCTAACAGGAACGCTAGCGCTCAGAAGTACCAATGTTAGGATAAGATAAAAGCCAAATTTTATTAATTTCATTTTGCTTTCTCCTTTAATTAAAAATTCCATTAATAGTCTAATCTAATGCCTAATCTAACCTGACGCATGCCGCTCCATAAACCATTACGAGCAAGATTTAAGTTGTAGATATCAACATAAGTCTGACCGTCTGTAGCAAGACGCTGCTGAAGTGTTGTCGGGTTACTTAAATATCCGTCGTCTGTATTAGTACCGGTTAATAGATAAACTTCTGTTACGTTCTTTGTATTGAAGAGATTCAATACTGTAACATAGATTGTAGCTCTAAGTTTATCGAAGAGTGAGAATGATTTATCAACCTTCAGATCGACATTGAAATAATCAGGCATCTGAGAAGAACCTAATGGTTCAACCGGAGTTCTGAATCTAGAATCGCCGCTGCCATTCTGTGAAATACCAACCGATGCAGGGTTGCCAATTGCTCTTGTGAAAGGACGACCGCTCTGGTAGGTCAACAATACGTTGATACCAAAATTATGAAGTGCAGTCGGACCGTCGTTATCGCCGAAGCGGTAATCAACGCTCAAGTTAGACATAAAAGGTCTGTCGAATTCGAGAGGAGCAATATTCTTTGGTGTATACGGCTGACCTGCAATTACAGGAGCGCCTACAATACCTCTTGAAGACTGAGGATAGGATCCTGTTCCTTTAGCATCCTGGAATGAAATGTTTCCGTTCAATGCTATTCTCTCGAATCTTCTCATATTAAGAGCAAGTTCAACACCTTTAGTTGTAGCAAAGTCTACGTTGGCTCTTGCATAATAGTTGGAATAGCCAGAAGCTAAATCAACTGCCTGCGGAACCATCTGAACCAAGTCTTTAATGTCTTTATAGTATGCTGTAATATCGAAAGACATGAAATCAGCTATCTGCTGCTGGAAGCCTAATTCATACTGTGTTGTTCTTGTAGGTCTTAAACCAGGACCTCTCATGTTCGAGAAGAAATATCCGGTTGTTAACTGATAAGCATAATAATCATAACCTACATATGATTCATTCAAGTCTGGCTGCTGAATGAATTTTCCATACTGAGCATGGAATACTGTTCTATCTGTAACAGGGAAAGAAACACCGATACGTGGACTAACCGCGCTGAAAGTAGGAACTTTTACCCAGCCTGCGGCGATAAGCGAGTTATCTGCTTTGTTGATTGAGTAATCCGGTCTGGATGGATCAACCATCTGGAGGTTGTCGATATCGATATAGTCATAACGAAGACCGATGTTCAAGATAATGTCTTCGTATTCAATTTTATCCTGTAAATATGCTGAAGCAAATACAGGTTTGTGTGCTGCATGGAATATATCATCTGTTCCGTCATATTTACTGCCGAAATAATCGTAACCGTAGATTGTAGATCCGTTATTTCTGAGAATGTTGATCTTAATCTGATCATCTGAGAGACCGGTTGGATTATTTGTTGAGTTGTTGTAATACATCTGGGCGTTGTAAGCTGGATTGAAAGTTCTGTATGTCCAGGTCTGATACTCACCGCCTAACTTAATAGTATGATATTTATTAGGCAGCCAGTTCAAGGCACCTGCGAATGATAACGAATTGGTTTCATTCTTCTGATAAGTAGAATTTACAGCACCTGTGCGAGCGAATGACCAGTCATAAATAGATAATGAGCGTGGAGCAACGAAGCGGCCGTATACTCTGCGTGCTATATCCTGAGGAGTTCTGTTCCAAACATAGCCAACAGCTGCGTTTGCAACTGAATCGCCATAGTGCCAGTAGTCATCTTTCAAGAACGGATCCTGTTCTGCATAATCGGTTCTAACAATACCGGCGTTCAATTCGTAGAACAAACTTGGGCTTAACACATGTGTCATCTTCAAGTTTGCAGTACCGTTATGAGACTGATACTGACCTGGACGGTCATTAAGAATACCGTAAGGACCCGTAGCGTTGAAATTATTTTCATCAATATAGTATGAACCAGATAATCTGAACATGAGAGGTTTGAAGTCAAAGTTCAAAGTACCGGTTAATGTGTAATATTTTCTTGCTGCTTTTGGCTGAGCGCCGTTATTGAAAACAAAATTGACTGTATCTCTTTGAGCAACAGGAACTCTAGGATCGAATACGTTGCCGAGATTAATAGCCGGCTGATCCGGATGTGAACCGCTTCTGTTGAAAGTATAGTTCAAATTTGCAAAGAATTTAATTCTCTGGTCGAAAAGAGGACCGCTTAAAGAAGCACTTGTTTCATCATAACCCCACCAGTAAGTACCGAATGCTGTTTTCTTTCCGTCGAAAGCATCCTTAGCACTTTTAAAGGTAACGTTATCTGTAATATATTCAACGCTGGCTTTCAACTGTGAAGTACCGCTTCTGAATGTTGAACGGACTATACCGGAGTTAGCGCCGCCGAATTCTGCGGTGTAACCGCCAGATTGAACCTGCATCTCTTCGATAGCATCCTGAGATATTGATACGGATCTTCCGCCGCCGCGTGGATTTCTTACAGAAACACCTTCTACGTAGTAACCGACTTCATCAGAACGGCCGCCACGAAGATGGATCTCTCCGTTATTTGTAGAAACACCAGGGGTTAACAACAGGAAGTTTGTGAAACCACGAACCGGCAAAGCGGAAATATCATCGCCAGTCTGAATTCTTACTGCGTTTGTATTATCCTTCTGGATAATCGGTTTCTGTGCAGTAATAGTAACTGTACCAACCTGAATATCCTGACTTGGCAGTTCGAAATTCTGGAACGATGTCAAGTCTGCGTTAACTCTTACATTAGAAATTGTGATTGTCTGGTATCCGACGTAGGAACATTTTAAAGTGTAAACGCCTGGGTCCAGGTTTTGGATAAGGTAATCACCATTTACATCAGTGTTGTTTCCTGCAGAAGTACCAACTACAACAACGTTAGCACCAATGAGGGCTTCACCTGTTTGCAAATCGACTACTTTTCCCTTGATTCTACCCTTTGTACCTGCGTTAATTAGGACAGGACAGAGAGCTAGAAATAGCAAAAAGTAAAAAATCTTTCGATGCATATTTTTACTCCTTATTTGTTGAATAACTAAGAAAGGGTTTTAGAAATGATAAAACTTGTAACAAAAAACGTCAACCGATGCCTCCTTTTTAATTAGAAGTCTGATTTAATTATTACAAAAAATTTTCGATACGCAGCCCCCGATTTTTGCACTATTTTCACGGAACAATCAATATGTCCTGTGAGT
Organism: Bacteroidota bacterium; assembly: GCA_021812705.1. Lineage (GTDB taxonomy): Bacteria > Bacteroidota > Ignavibacteria > Ignavibacteriales > Melioribacteraceae > Fen-1258. Next base: position 28,982 of record JAKAMT010000011.1, read on the forward strand.
CTAAATCGGCAAATATAAAAACACACTTATCTTGATGGAATTAAAACCAAGATAAATTAATGCATTTTCTAATGCAATAGAAAAATTGCATTTTTTGCTTATTTCTTCACTCTGAAAAATTTCGGATTGAATTTAATATACAGTGTTCTATTTGTCAAGAAATTATTCTGGCTTTCTGTCTTATTTTAAGGCCGTTGGTTTATGATAAACCGGAAAAGATTACATTCAAACTATAATTATTGAAAAATTTAGAGAAGTGAAGTTAACGGAGATAGCTAAGAAGATAAGCTCAAAATAGTGAATACAAAATCAATTCAGATCAACCTCATTTTCGTTAAAAACAGAGATCCCGCAGAAATATGTAGAAAACCATTTATTATTTCTTGAATCAACAAATACATTAAATATCAGATCATCTTTGAGGGGCGAATTGGTTTTGTTAAAAAGATTCCACTTCTTACCGCCAGAATAAACAACCCCCTCTCCAAAACTTCCGGCCCATAAAATTTTATTTTTATCTTCAACTGCGGAATAGAAACCTTCAACAGGGAGAGAAGAATTATTTTTTTTAATTATTTCAAAATTTTTACCGTTGAACAACACAATCCCCGAATATTTATAGCTGATTATTTTCTTGCCGGATGAACTTGTAGAGATCCAATAAGCTATATTGTCCAGAGAATCGATGCCCATCTCTTTTTCGGTTTTCCAAATTCCTCTTTGTATAAAGACAAGTTCGGATTGTGTGGCTAAAATTTTATCATCATTTTTATCGATATCGATATATGTCACTTTATTGTCTTTCAATATCGAATTTGTCTTGTCGAATGTCTCCCATTTTTTCCCGTCAAAAATTCCCAATCCGTTTGAAAAAGTACCTACCCATATATTTGATTTTTTATCTAGTGCGACAGAATAGATCCAATCCTGGGGGATTTTAGAATTTTTTTCATTGTAAATTTTCCAGCCGGATTTACGATCGAACAGAGCCAGTCCCCCTCCCATAGTGCCGATCAATAAATTTTCTTTCTTGTCAAATGCGATGCTGTAGACACAGTTGTTTGGAAGTTTGGAATTTTTGGTGTTGTACACAGTCCATTTTTTTTATCGAACTTTACCAGTCCGCTGTCCCAGGTTCCAATCCAATAGATTCCGAATTTGTCCTGAGTAACGCAGCGTATAGTGTTGGAAGGAAGTCCGCTGTTGGATTTATCGAAATGTTTCCAGAGGAGATTTTGTGAAAAAGAAGCGCTGTTTATAAAAAACAGCGCCAATAAGAATGCAATTAATTTGCGACCCGGTCGCATAAATGAGATTTGATGAATTAAGCTAATTTTGAAATTTTATCGACGAACATCGCTTTTGGCACTGCGCCAATTACTGTATCAACAACCTGTCCCCCCTTGAAAAAGAGAACAGTCGGGATGCTTCTAACGCCATACTTGATAGCTACGTTTTGATTATCATCAACATCTAATTTACCGACTTTAACTTTACCTTCGTATTCGCCTGCCAATTCTTCAATTATCGGTGCAATCATTCTGCAAGGTCCGCACCAGGCGGCCCAAAAATCCACAATCACCGGAAGGTCAGATTTGAGAGCCTCGGTATCGAAATTAGAATCCGTAAATGTGAATGGTTTCATTTCATTAACTCCTTTTAAAAAATTAAATTCTAAAGCACGCCGTTCTTTTTTAACACTTCGCGCGCAATAATTCCTTTTTGTATTTCGCTTGTTCCTTCAAAGATTCTGTTTATTCTCGAATCTCGATAGAATCTTTCTATCGGGAGTTCGCGTGAATATCCCATACCGCCGTGAATCTGAACGGCATAGTCTGCAATCTTATCCAATGATTCGGAACAGAATACTTTTACTATTGCCGATGTTCTTCCGACATCTTTTTTCGCATCATAATCGACTGCAGTTCTATAAACAATTGATTCCATCGCGTAGATTAAAGCAGACATTTCAGCAAGCATAAATTGGATTGCCTGGAAATTTGAAATTGACTGATCGAACTGTTTTCTCTGTTTGGCATATTGGGCAGACATTTCCAACATTTCTTTAGATGCCCCGATGCAGGCTGCCCCTAAACCTAATCTGCCGGCATTCAAAGTTTTCATGGCAAGCAAAAAGCCTCTTCCTTCAACTCCGATCAAATTTTCTTTTGGAATGCGGACGTTATCAAACGTAATCGCATTGGTTGTGCTTCCTTTGATGCCCATTTTCTTTTCTGCAGGTCCCGCCTGATAACCCGGTGTGGAAGTTTCAACAATGAATGCCGATACGCCCTTTTCCGTGCGCGCAAAAACTGAAACAGTGTCTGCAATTCCGCCGTTCGTAATCCACAATTTTTCGCCGTTGATTACCCATTCATTTCCGTCCAGATGGGCGCGGGTTTTCACGTTGAAAGAATCCGAGCCGGCCTGGGCTTCGGTCAAACAGAATGCGCCGATCTTTTCACCTTTAGCAAGCGGCACTAAATATTTTTGTTTTTGTTCTTCGGTTCCGCCGAGATAAATTACGTTCGATCCGATCGATTGATGTGCGCCGATGAATGTAGCGGTGGACATGCATGCGCGTGCAATTTCTTCCTGCATGAGGCAGTAGCCTACCTCACCAAAACCGCCTCCGCCGTATTCTTCCGGAAAAGCAACCCCGAGAAAACCAAGCTCCCCGATTTTTTTTATTAACTCGGCCGGAATTTTTTCATCCGCATCAATTTTTGCAGCAATAGGTTTAATTTCATTTTGAGCAAATTCGCGAGTCATATCGCGAAGCATTATTTGATCTTCTGTAAATCCGAATTCAGTCATTTTATTTCCGTTATTTAATTATGTGGCTTGTCCTTTCTCCGATGAAATTCACAATGTATTCGCCCCCGTCAACTCCCAGAACATTTCCGGAAATCCAATCGGCTCTTTCGTCGCAAAGAAGAACAATAGCTTTTGCGACATCTTCGGGCGTAGTTAATCTGTTGCGGGGATTTTTCATTTTAGCCGCAATCATCATTTTATCGAACATCGGAATTTTATTTCCAGCGGGTGTATTTGTAACTCCGGCCATAATTGAATTACAGCCGATATGCATTGCGCCAAGTTCAACAGACAACTGGCGAATATGGGCTTCGAGAGCTGCTTTGGCGGCAGATACCGCGCCGTAATTCGGAATCACAGTCTGCGAGCCGGCGCTTGTAAGAGCAAAAATTCTTCCTCCGTGTGCAAGAAGATCTCTCTGATACAATCCCTGCGCCCAATAAACCAAAGCATGCGCCATTACATCAAGCGTCATTGTCATTTGCGCGGGCGAGATGCAGTCGTTCGGATTTTTAGAAATATATGGTTTAAGAGTACCGAAGGCGAGCGAATGAATTAAAACATTTACGCGTTCCTGATCTTTGCTGTTAAGTCTTTCTTTAATTTCATCGAGTGTATCATTTATTTTAATCTGATCCGCAGCATTTATATTAAAGAAGACAGCTTTTTGACCGCTTCTTTCTATCTTTTTTATAATATTCTGAACAGAAGGCATTGTTGCCTGACGATCGAGATGAACTCCGAAAATATTATATCCGTTTTTAGCAAGTTCGATAGCAGAAGCTCCGCCGAATCCGCTCGACGCTCCCAGAATCAGCGCCCATTTCTTTTCCATTCTATATCCTTTCTTGTTAACGAGGCACAAACTTAAGAAATACGAAAATTAAATCAAACCAGATGAGAAAAACGGCAGTGTAAAAAGGTTATATATATCCGTTGGAAAAATCAGGAAGGGAAATAGATTACGGATTCATCACCGAGAATATTTTTTACTTTAGAAATAAAATCGGGATTGAAGGCTACCTTAAAGTTAATATGAAATTCGCGGTTTACTCCATTTTCTCTTAAACAAACCACCACCGGAACGGATCCGGAATATTCTTCCATAAGTTTTTTCACATCGTTCACAACGGTGCGTTCGTGAACTGATGTGTCTATAATAATGCCGATCCGTTTAGTCAGTTTTTGTTTTGCATCGTCAAGAGAAATTGCCTCGTCAATATGCAGTTTTACTGCATCGCCGCTGCTTTCCAACCGGCCTGTGACTAAAATCGTGGATTCCGGAACGATGAGTTCCTCGCAAGTTTTGTAAACTTTAGAAAACATCAGGCACTCGCATGAACCGCTGAAGTCATCTAACTTGAAGAATACCATCTGATTGCCGCGCTTATCAATTTTAGTTCTTACTTCCGTAACAACGCCGCATGCGCGCACCGATTCAGAAAAATTATAGGTCTCGGTTTCTCCAAGGTGAACCGTTGCAAATGAACGGTATTCCACTTCATATTTTCTTAACGGATGATTTGTTAAATAAAATCCAAGCACTTCTCTCTCTTTTGCAAGCCGATCTTTGTCATTCCAGGGTTTGATATCCGGCAGAGCGGGTTCGTGAATATTCATCGCTTCGGAATCTCCGCCGAAGAGAGAGTCTGCGTGAGAATTTTTAACCGATTGAGCTTTGCTTCCAAAACTAAGAGCATCTTCCACGGCTCTAAAATTTTGAGCTCTGGATCCGCCGCATAAATCGAAAGCTCCCGCGAGAACCAAACCTTCCAGCGCGCGTTTATTTACAAGCCTTGTATCGACATTGGAACAGAAATCGTAAATGCTTTTAAAATTTCTTCCTAGTTTTAGATGAGCCCTGCGGATCTCTTCGACCGCATTTACTCCTACATTTTTAATTGCGCTCATTCCGAAAATAATCTGCCTATTCTTAACGCTGAATTTGACGCTTGGATTATTTATATCCGGGGGAAGAACTTTCACGTTCAGCTTTCTGCAGTCTTCCAGAAGATTAGTCACTTTATCAGTGTTGCCGTATTCATTTGATAGGTTTGCAGCCAAAAATTCTTCGAGGTAGTGGGCTTTTAAGTACGCAGTCTGATATGCCACAACGGAGTATGCAACCGCATGGCTTTTGTTGAACCCGTAATTGGCAAATTTATCAATTGCCTCAAAAATCTCTTCAGCAATTTTTTTTGAGATATTATTCTTAGCCGCACCTTCAAGGAATTTTTCTTTCTGCTCGGCCATCGCTTTTGCATCTTTCTTTCCCATAGCGCGGCGCAGAAGATCGGCTTCTGCCAGACTCATTGCGCCGATACGGTTCGCAATCTGAATCACCTGTTCCTGATAAACTATGATTCCGTTTGTTTCTTTAAGAATTGGTTCGAGCATCGGGTGCAGGTAAACAATTTCCTTTCTTCCGAATTTGCGCGCTATAAAATCATCAATGAACTCCATCGGTCCGGGACGGTAGAGCGCATTCATTGCGGCAAGATCGCTTATGGAAGTAGGATTTAATTTTTTAAGATACTCGCGCATCGGGGCACTTTCAAACTGGAACACTGCAGTTGTCTGGCCTCTGCTGAAAAGCTCGTATGTTTTTTTATCATCGACCGGAATTTCATCGATGTCGAGAACGATGCCTCTGGTTTCTTTTACGAGATCAATAGTATCCCTTATAATAGATAGAGTTCTCAATCCGAGGAAATCCATCTTGAGAAGTCCGGCCTCTTCAAGATCCTTCATATTGAACTGAGTCACTATCGAATTATCGTCGCCATAAGTTGCCAGGGGAACAAAATCGCTTACTTCGCCGGGGGTAATAACAACTCCTGCAGCATGCTTGGATGCATTTCTGTTCATTCCTTCCAGAATGCGGGCGTATTTTATGAGCTCCTTAATCTGTTCGTCATCTGATTTATTTACCCATGCAAGTTCCGGCACTTCTTTCAAAGCCTGTGCAAGTTCATACACTTTGCCGAATTTTGAAGGGATCCACTTTGTAATTTTTTCGATAGTCGGAATAGGAATTTTCAACACCCTGCCGACATCTTTCAGTACCGCTCTGGAAGAGAGTTTGTTGAAAGTGATGATCTGAGCAACTGATTTTTCGCCATATTTTTCTTTAACATACGAGATAACGTCGCCGCGCTGATCATCGGCGAAATCCACATCGATATCGGGCATCGATTTACGCGCCGGATTCAGAAATCTTTCGAAGAGAAGATTGTATTTGAGAGGATCTACATTTGTAATTCCCAGCACGTAAGCCACCAAACTACCCGCAGCGCTTCCTCTGCCGGGACCCACCGGGATGCCTCTGGATTTGGCTGCATTAATAAAATCCTGCACAACTAAAAAATATCCCGCATAGCCCATTTCATTAATTACTTTCAGTTCAAAATTGAAACGGTCTTCAATTTCGGGCGTCAACGACTTAAATTTTTTCCCTAATCTCTCGTTTGCCATCTGTGCCAGATATTCTTCCAGATTTGCCGCTTTGGATTCTTCAGGAATTGGAAATTGCGGAAACTGGTGGCCGCTGAAATCCAATTTCAAATTTATTTTTTCTTCAATCTCAATTGTGTTTTCGATAGCGCCTTTGTAATTCTTAAATAATTTTTTCATCTCCTCGGCAGACTTAAAATAAATTTGGTCTGTACCGTAGCGGAGTTCTTTATATTCGGCGGTTCCCGTTTTATCGCCCAGCTGAATTAAAATATTGTGCGCTATAGAATGATCTTTTTCTATATAATGAATGTCGTTTGTGGCAACCAGTTTAATTCCGAGATCGCGCGCAAGTTTCGGCATTCCTTCGAGCACGGGTTTTTCTATCTCCATCCCGTGATCCTGAATCTCGAGATAGAAATCATCGTTGAATAATTCTTTCAATCTGACAGCCGTTGCTCTCGCTTTTGCATAATCGTCGTTTATTAGCGGAGTGGCAATGGGGCCAGCCGGGCAAGCGGAAGTGCAAATCAAGCCCTCGCAATATTTAGAGAGCATTTCAAAATCTATCCGGGGACGGTAGTAAAAACCTTCCGTGTATCCGATAGAAGAGAGTTTGATAAGATTCTGATAGCCTGTTTCGTTTTTAGCAAGCAGAAGAAGATGATTGTAATTTTTTGATTTTCTTTTCGGATTATCGGGATCGTCTCCTTTGCGGTCGAACCTGGAGCCGTCAATAACTATATACCCTTCCATTCCTATCAACGGTTTGATGCCGGCTTTTTTTGCTTTCTTGTAGAATTCCGCCACTCCAAACATAACGCCGTGATCTGTGAGGGCAACCGAATGCATCTCATTCTTAACTGCGGCGTTGATCAAACCTTCAACGGTGCACGCCCCATCCTGAAGGCTATAGTGGGAATGATTGTGAAGATGTATAAAATCTGACATTTAAAATCCGATTAGAAATTTTGAATCGTTTTGGGCTGGATAGTACCTGCTGCAAAACAATTCTTAATCAATTTTTACCAGTGTGTCCAAAACCGCCGTCGCCGCGGGAGCTGCCGTTCAACTCATCGGTCGAATTCAACACTACTCTATAAACTTTCGAGAGAACCATCTGAGCAATTCTATCGCCTCTCTTAATCACAAAATCTTTTTCGCCGAAATTAAAAAGTATCACTTTTATTTCGCCCCTGTAATCGGAATCGATTGTGCCGGGAGAATTCAGGATGCCTATCCCCTCTTTCGCGGCAAGTCCGCTGCGC
>JAKAMT010000126.1 GCA_021812705.1 Bacteroidota bacterium
AAAGGGTAACCGCGCTTACTATAATCCATATCGCCACGCCCTGGGCAAGGGGCCGGGCGCCCACATTTTTAATTGTTTCCCGGCTCAAACCCGAGCCTATCAAAAACAAAGTAACAACCAGAAGCCGTTTGGCAGCAAATGATATTGCGTTCCAGAAATAATTTTGCGCCGGAAAGAGTGTAGCAATCACAGCTGCGGCAATAAATCCGAAAATAAAATAGGGGATGGTAATTTTTCCTTTCGACTTTCCGATGAATGAAAAGCCGATTACAAAGGGAGTGATCCACAATGCCCTTGTAAGTTTAACCGTAACGCCGGTCATTAACGCATCGTTTCCGTATGAAGAGGCCGCGCCCACAACACTGCTTGTATCATGAATTGCCATTCCCGCCCAAATTCCAAACGACTGCTGATCCATATTCAAAATATGCCCAACCACGGGAAAAAGAAAAAGCGCAACTGAATTTAAAGTAAATACGGTTGCAAGCGATACGGCCACCTCTTCATTTTTTGCCTTTATAACCGGGGCCATTGCCGCTATCGCGCTTCCGCCGCAGATTGCGGTGCCGAATGAAATTAATCTGGATGTGTTTGAGTTTACTTTAAGCATTTTGCCTATGGCTGCGCCGAGTGCAAGCGTAAAGAAAATTCCAACCACCGTGTAATAAATAGATTTTTCCCCTTCCCGCAGAACATTTCCAAGACCGACTCCAAAACCGAGTCCAACCACAGAGATCTGCAGCAATTTCTTGCTCCACGATGAAGAAAATTGAGGAAGCGGATTGGCAAGAAAGATGCTGAATAATATTCCGAGGGCTAGCGAGATTGGGGCGTCTATCTGCGGTAGAAGGCAGATTAGCATCAGAGCTATGAAAAAAATCTTTTTGGCGTTCAACGATGTCCGTTATTTTTTCAGAGGATTATAAACTAGTGCAGCCGAGAAATTCCGGCCGCACTCATTCTTTTTATTTTTTTAGTTCGAAAGTGTTGTTTTTTTCATTAGAGTCTGGAAATAAGGTATTGTCCAATTCAACTCTTAGAATTTCCTTCTTTATCTGCCAATTAATTTTTACCTCCTTAGCACCTGTTTTCCAGGAAGCTGCGCTTCTATGAATATTTTCTGTTGAATGATCTGAATAAGTAACAACAAGATCGATTGGAACAGGAACGCCGCCGATTTTTTCAACAACAATTTCGGCGCTTCCCTTTTTGGCCTTCACGTTTTTTATTGCGAGATCGGGAAAGCCGCGTTCGATATACCAGGGATTCCAGAACCAGCTAAGATCTTCTTTTGCAACATCGTTAAATGTGAAAAAGAAATCATACGGAAGCGGGTGTTTTCCATTCCATCTGTTCATGTATTCATGAAGAGCTTTCTTAAACAATTCTTCGCCAAGAATATCTTTCAAGACATAATAGGAGACAGATGCTTTAACATATGAGTTAAAATTCAACATCGGTCCTCCGGCAAGAGAGGGCGTAATCATCGGTTGATCCATCTCTACTCCCATTGTTCTTCCAACTCCGCTTACGTTTCCGGTAAATTCATCGGCTCCTTTTACAAGAGATTTAAGCATTGCGGATGTAAAAAATGTGGCCCAGCCTTCGTCCATCCAGGCATATTTCCGTTCATTAGTCCCCATGTAAAACGGAAAATAGTTGTGCGCAATTTCGTGAAGGGTTACACCCGCCTGTCCCGCAGGAGTGCCGCCCATTCCGTTATTGCACATCATGGGCATCTCCATACCGCCGCCGCCCATTGTTTCTCCGTTGAAGACGGTAATTTTAAAATATGGAAAAGGAACTCCCGGTAAATTTTTGCTCAAATTTTCAACGGATTGTTTTGCGTAATAAGCCACTTCTTCCCAGCTTTTAGACTTTGTGGGATATACAGCGTCCGTTAAAACTCTTCTTCCCTGATCATTTACAACCGCGCCTATTCCGTCCCACACATAACTGTTTGCCGTAGCAAAAGAAACGTCGGAAACATTTTCCGCTTTCAGTTTCCATGTTGTTTTTTCTTTCTTAAGCGTTGCGCCGTTTTTTAAATCTTCTTCCCTAACGATTCTTATAACGCCGTCAGATTCCATTGCTTCTTTATAGCGCGCATAAATTTCAGGCTTAAGAATTTCCTGAAGATTCTGATAAGCTCCTGTTCCCCACACCAGATATCCGGCCGGAACAGTAATTTCCAAATCAAAATTATTCTGGTCGTTATAAAATTCCGTTTCACCGGTGTAATCAAACCTGTCCCATCCGTCTATATCATCATAGACCGAGACCTGCGGATACCAGTATGCAACATAAAGAGTGGAATCGTTGTATGCGCCCATTCTTAATCTCGATTCTTTCGGAATTATAACGCTCCATTTAACTTCAATATCCACGGATGATTTGGGCATAACTTGAGCGCCGCTTAAAAAGACGCCCATATTTGTGCCTCTTCTAAAAATATTTCCGCGGACTTTTGTGTTTATCCCCTTTCCATTAATTATAAGAGTATCAATCTGAACGCCGTCCGTTTCGTCCGATGGCGCGATCTGTGTTTCGTGCGGATTTCCTTTCTTATTTATATCCTGATATAATCTGAAGACCAACTGTTTGAGAGTATCCGGACTTTCGTTGTAATATTTGATCTGCTCTTTCCCTTTAACGGTATGCTCTTTTGGAAAAACCTCAGCCTGAATTTTGTAGTCGGTATGATTAACCCAATAATTTTTTCCTGGTTTACCGTCGTAAGATCTGGTTCCCTTTTCGTATGCTTTTACAATATTTCTTGGAATATATATAGAAGATTTTTGCGCGAGCAGAAGTTGGCTGGTAATAAACGAAAGAATAATTATTGCGGCTGATAGTTTTGCTAAATTTTTCATAACTCCTCATTTTGTTTCGTCTTTAGATGTTTTTGCAAGCGCTTATGTTCCTGAACTATTTTAATTCAACTTCGTTATTCTCTGTGTCGGTATCCGGAATTTGCGAATTGCCGAGTTCAATTTTCTTAACCGGTTTTTTGATATCCAGCAAAGCGGATACGGTTCCGTTCCCTGATTTCCAAACATCCGCACTCTTTTCATAAACAGTTTCGCTTGTTCCGTCTTCATAGTAAAATTTTATTTTCACCGGCAGGGGCTGTCCCCCTTTATTAGCAACCGTCACATTAATTCTGCCGTCCGCCCTTTTGGCCGTCAGCGACAGATCCGGATATTTGGTTTGAAAGAACCACGGCTTAAAGTACCAATTTAAATTTTGTCCGGCTGATTCATTGAAAGAAAAGAAGAAATCAAACGGAATCGGGTGCTTGCCGTTCCAGTTGTTCATATATTCATGCAGGCATTTTTTAAAAAGATTTTCTCCGAGCAGTTGGCGCAAAAACTCATACGCGGCGCCGGGCCTTCTGTAAGATGCCGTGCGGTATGATGCGCCTTTAAGTTCGTAAGAAAGAACCATCGGCGGAACATCCTGCTCGTTGCCGGCAAATTCCGATAAACTTTTTGCGTTGCGTGTTCTGGGATCGTATCCGGGTGCGTGCGCAGTTTGAAAATCGCACGGAAGCATTGTCGCCCATCCTTCATCCATCCAGGCATACTTTCTTTCATTGATTCCCATATAAAAAGGAAAATATGTGTGAGAAATTTCGTGGGAAGTGAGATGAACGGTTCCCATCAGATCGGGCTCCGAAGAATCATTCACCATCATCGGAAATTCCATTCCGCCTTCTCCGTTGAAAACCGTCATTGCCGGATAGGGGAACGGAACACCGGGAATATGGTTTGAAAAACTTTCAATGGACTTTCTTGCTACTTCCGCCACAGTATAAAAATCTTTCGATTCTTTTTTATATGCCGCGCTTATAAAAGTTCTTCTTGATGCAGATTTGTCAACAATCAAACTTGAACCGTCCCATAAATAATGATCGCTCGCTCCAAAAACAAAATCTGGCACCTGTTTGGCAGAAAATCTGTAACACAACTTAACGCTCTCCGCCGTAACCGATTGATCCTGAATATCCTTTTCTTCTATAATTTTTATAATCTCGTTTGACGCAACCGCTTTTTTGTAGCGGCTCAAAATTTTAGCGGAAAAGACCTCTTCCGGATTTTGCAATACTCCCGTTCCCCATACAACAAAATTCTGAGGGACGGTTAATTCAACATCATAATTCGAAAAATCATTGTATGTCTCTACCTGTCCGGTATAGCTGACCAGATCCCATCCGTCTATGTCATCATACACGGCAATCTGGGGATACCAGTACGCAACAAAAAATGAAGTATCGTCGTAGGTTCCCATTCTTACATTTGATTCTCTCGGAAGAATAAAGCTCCAAAGGATGCTGAATTCAATTTTGGATTTTGGAAGAACCGGATTTTTCAGCAATACAATTAAATTAGTTCCTTCCCGCTTGGTTAATTTATTGGAGCCGTCCATTTTTATTTCTCTTCCGTTTGCAGAAAGAGACCGGATCTTTGTTCCGTCGGTTAAATCATTGGCGGAAATTTCGAAATCCCGCGCATTCCCTTTTCTATATAGATCCGGAAGCAGTTTAATTACAATCTGCTTAAGCGTATCCGGGCTGTTGTTGAAATAATTAATGGTTTCTTCTCCGGAGATTGTTCTTGTTGAAGGGTCCAATTCCGCCTTTATTATATAATCTGCACTGTTCTGCCAGTAACCGGGGCCGGGTGAACCACTCAAAGAGCGCGTTCCCTTTTGAATAGCTTTCTGAATGTTTAAAGGTATGCTTAGATTATTTTTTTGCGCGTATGCCGCCCCTGTTAAAAATATGAATAGAGCGGTGCAGATTATAATTTTGTTTTTGTTCATTGCTTTTTCCGGATTTCCTTAAATGTTAGCGTGCGGCAAAAATATGTTAATGTGAGTTTAAAATAAACAGAATCTCCGTTTTAAACCGGCTTTATTTAAAAATAAAAACCCGGCGTTAAAATATTTATACGCCGGGAAAATAAGGATATTGCTGCTGCAATTTTAAGACGGAATTGTTGAAAGAGCCTGATCGAGATCTGCAATTATATCTTTGATGTTCTCAATTCCCACGGATAGGCGGACCAGCCCTTCTGTAATTCCCGCAGATGCGCGCGCGGCCGCACCCATGGATAAATGCGTCATGCTTGCCGGATGCTGAATCAAAGTTTCAACACCTCCAAGACTTACGGCAAGAATGCAGAGCTTGACCGAATCCATAACAATTTTTCCTGCATCGAAGCCGCCCTTTAGTTCAAAAGAGATCATTCCGCCGTGCGCTGTGTGCTGCTTCAAGCCGGTTTCGTATCCGGGATGACTTTTCAATCCCGGGTAGCGCACCCATTTTACTTTCGGATGATTCTCCAAAAATTCAGCCACTTCAATCGCGTTCTCGGTGTGCTTCTTCATGCGCACATCCAAAGTTTTTAATCCCCTGTGTACCAAAAATGAATTGAACGGATCGATTACACCGCCGAGCTGATTTAAAACTTTTCTCATCTTCAGATACATCTCTTCATCTTTTACAACAATAATTCCTGCGACAACATCCGCGTGGCCATTCAAATATTTCGTCATGCTGTGAACGACAACATCTGCGCCAAACTTAAATGGCTGCTGAAGAGCCGGGCTCATAAAAGTATTGTCTACAACCAGAAGCGCACCCTGTTTGTGGGCAATCTCTGCCATGGCTTCCAGATCGGAAATTGAGATCATTGGATTCGCGGGAGTTTCGATATAAACAATTTTTGTATTCGGCTTCATCGCGGCTTTAACTTCTTCTTCGATGTCGGAATTTACGAATGTGGCTTCCACTCCGAATTTGCTCATCACCGTCTCGAGCACTGTTAGCGTTGGACCGTAAACGCTTTTCGAGCAGACAACATGATCTCCGGATTGAAGCAGCGCAACAAATGCCGTGCTGATCGCGGCCATTCCGCTAGCGCAACCGAGCGATTTATGTCCTCCTTCAAGTTCGGCTATAGCGTTTTCCATAGCTTCCACCGTAGGATTTTTCATTCTCGTATAAATGTATCCCTCGGCTTCGCCTTTGAATAACGCGGCGCCGTGTTCTGCGGATTCGAATTTAAATGTCGAGGTTTGATAGATTGGTGGAACTACCGGTCCGAATTCATAATCCGATATTCCCGAATGAACGCATTTGGAATCAAACCGTAAATCTTTAGCGTGAGCCATTTTCTATCTCCATTTATGTCATTCAGAATCGGGATTCCCCCGGATGAAGAATGACAGTTAATAATTTTATTCTTCCCCGCCTTCGTCTTCCGGTATAACGCGCGCTATATCGGCAATATCATCGCCCTCTTTCAGCTTGATCAATCTTACGCCCTGAGTGTTTCTTCCCATGATTCGAAGATCTTTAACGGCCTGGCGGATTACCATTCCGCCTGTTGTGATGATTACTAATTCATCGCTGTCGTTTACTTCTTTCATTGCAATCAGTTTTCCGTTGCGGTCCGATGTTTTGACTGTGATTACTCCCTTGCCGCCCCGTTTTGTCAATCTGTATTCTTCAATTTCGGAACGCTTGCCGAATCCTTTTTCTGTAACCACCATCAACGTAGTGGCGTTTTTAATTACAAGCATTCCGATTACAACGTCTTTCTTGGCAAGATTAATTCCGCGCACACCGGTTGCGGTTCTTCCCATGTCTCTTACATCTTTTTCGTTGAAGCGGATTGCCATACCGTCTTTAGTGCCGATAACAATATCGTTGTTCCCTTCGCTCAGCTTGGCTTCAATCAAGCGGTCGTTGCTGCTCAAATTAATTGCAATAATTCCGCCCTTGCGGATATTTGAATAGGCCGAGAGGACTGTCTTTTTGACTGTTCCCTGTTCGGTCACCATAACAACATATTTATCGTCCGTGAATTCCTTGACTGCGACAAACGCCGTTATTTTTTCTTCTTTATCTTTTTCGATAAGATTTAAAATCGATCTTCCTTTTGTGGCGCGTCCTCCTTCTGGAATTTCATGCACCTTGAGCCAATAACATTTTCCCCTGTCTGTAAAGAACATTATATAATGATGCGTCGAAGCAACAAACATGTGCTCTATGAAATCCTCTTCGCGTGTTCCCGCGCCCGCAACTCCTTTGCCTCCGCGTCCCTGTCTGCGGTATCCGCTTACCGGAAAACGTTTGATGAATCCGGCGTGCGAGATTGTTACGACCACATCCTCTTCCGCAATAATGTCTTCGAGTTTAAATTCCTGAAGCTGCGTTTCTATTTTAGTTCTTCTCGGATCCGCATATTTTTCTTTTAGAGCGAGAAGCTCTTCTTTAATAATCTGCCATCTTTTCTTTTCGTTTGTAAGAATGCCTTTGAGCTTCTCTATAAATTTGAGAGTTTCTTTGTATTCATCCTCTATCTTCTGTCTCTCTAATCCGGTGAGTCTCTGAAGCCTCATATCAAGAATTGCTTTTGCCTGGATTTCAGAGAGTTTGAACTTCTTCATCAAGTTCGTTTTGGCGGTCTCTGTGTCTCTCGATTTTTTAATCGTCTGAATAACCGCGTCGATGTTGTCGAGAGCGATTATGTATCCCTCCAAAATGTGAGCGCGTCTTTCGGCCGCGTCAAGATCAAATTGGGTGCGTCTGATGAGCACGTCCATTCTGTGATCAAGAAAATGCTGCATCATCTGCTGAAGAGTGAGAACTTTGGGCTGACCGTTAACAAGCGCAAGCATTATAACGCCGAATGTCACCTGCATCTGCGTGTGTTTGAAGAGCTGATTCAAAGTAACTGCCGGCTGGCCGTCTCTTTTAAGTTCTATTACTATTCTCATTCCGTCTCGGTCGGATTCATCGCGTATATTGGAAATGCCGTCTACTTTTCCTTCTCTGACTAATTCGGCAATTTTTTCTATCAGCGCTGCTTTGTTAACCTGATACGGAATTTCCGAGATAATAATATTTTCTCTGTCATTCTTTAATGTTTCAATGTTGGCCTTCGCACGGATTATCACTCTGCCTCTTCCGGTCAGAAAGGCTTCTCTTACTCCCTCATATCCGTAGATAATTCCGCCCGTCGGAAAATCCGGTGCTTTTACATATTTCAATAATTCTTCGGAAGAGAGTTTTGGTTTTTCGATTATAGCAACCAATCCGTCAACTATCTCTCCAAGATTATGCGGAGGAATATTTGTTGCCATTCCCAC
>JAKAMT010000127.1 GCA_021812705.1 Bacteroidota bacterium
TTCTGGTCAATACAAAATTTCTTGGAGATCTGATAATCTCTTCTCCCGGATTAAAATCTGTTCGAAAAAAATTTCCGGATGCGGAAATCACTCTTCTTGTAAGAAAAGGTTATGAGGATGGCGTAAAAAATAATCCCTATATCAATAGGATCATGGCTTTCGATTTTGGAGTGAAGAAGGATTCTTTTTTCAGCCGACTGCGCGATGAGATAAATTTTATAGGATCTATTGTTAAAGAACGCTATGATGCGGTCGTCTCATTTCATCCCGGCGACCGCACTGCTTTTCTAGCATGGCTCAGCGGCGCAAAAATCAGAATCGCGCCCCGCAAGCAGCCTTTCGGTTTTTTCTTCAATGTGAAAGTGGATGTGGAAGAAGATACAATCAGCTATCTCGATTATTACAACCGGATTGCTTCTGCATTGACAGGCGAGCCGGGAGAATTAAAAACTGAATATTTTGTCTCTTCGGAAGAGAGAGTCTGTGCAAACGAATTTTTTATTGAGAATGAAATCGATAGTAACGGTTTGATAATCGGCATTCATCCGGGCGCCAGCGAACCGACAAAGATTTGGCAGGAAGAAAAGTTTGCCGAATTGATTAAAAACATTGCGGCAATTCCTGAATCAAAAATTATTTTAATCGCCGGTCCGAAAGAAACTTCGAAAGCAGCAAGAATAAGATCAGCGGTTCATGGTCTGAACGTATCCCTTTTTAATTCCGATGATATAAATAAAACTGCCGCAGTTATTGAAAGAATCAGGCTCCTTGTATCAAATGATTCGGCCGCGCGCCACCTCGCTGTGGCTCTTGGCATTCCGGTAATTGCACTGATGCCTGCGGATAATCAGAATTGCTGGAATTTTTATGATAATTCGGCCAGCCATTATGTCCTTTCCGGCGAAAGAATTTTTCCGGAAGAGGGCCAGCCGTATCTCGGAAAAATATCTCCGGATGAGGTTTTTCAGAAAATTAAAGAAGTTCTAAAATTAAAATGATCCCGGACGCAAAAAATATTCTGATTATAAAATGGGGCGCGCTCGGTGATTTGATAATGGCCACATCTACAATAAAAACCGTAAGAGAAAATTATCCCCATGCAAAGATAACAATGCTCGCAAATTCCATAATGCGCCAACTGCTTCCGGAGGGGGAAATTATTGATGAATATCTGCTTATCAAAAAGTCGGGAAGAAGAGTTGACGAGTCGGCGCTGAATCAGTTCAAATTAATCTTCACTCTGCGCAGAAGAAAATTTGATCTTGTGATCAATTTAAAATGGAAATCCGAACGGGCGGCGCTTCTTACTTATTTAACAAATGCGAAAACGCGGGTGGGCTATAAAGAGAACAGCTTTTATAATGTTTTCACCCATTCAATTATTCATCCTGCCGGCGGGTATCACGAGATCTACAGAAATATGGATATTGTGAAAGCAATCGGACTGAAACCGGCGGCGGAGAAACCCATAATATTCATATCCGGTGATGACCGTGCATTTGCCCGGAAATTTTTTGAAGAAAATAAACTTGCGAAAGAAAAGACAGTCTGCATTCACCCGGGTGCAAGCAAAGAGAACAGGGCATGGCGCCCTGAAAGGTATTCGGAGCTGTCGAAAAAGATTGCGGAGAAGTTCGGTGTTAAAATACTTTTCACATTCGGAAAAGATGAATTGAATCTTGTAAGGGGAATTAAAGATGCCGTTGGAGAAAATGCCCTGCTGTCGCCGCAAACTAAAACTGTCTCTCAACTGGCGGCGCTGATAGATATGTGCGGATTGTTCATCTCCGTTTGCACCGGCCCGATGAATGTTGCAAACGCCGTTTCTACACCAATCATTGCGCTGCTTGGCTCAACGGATCCTCTGGACTGGTCCCCCTTCGGAGAAGAGCATAGGACAATTAAATCTCCGTTGGTTTTAAACGAATACACTGATGAAGATGAACGTGCGGCACTCGATCAGATTTCTGTGGAAAAAGTCTGGTCTGTTGTTGATAAAAAATTGGAAGAATTACTAAAAAAAAGTTGAGCGGCTTTTAGGCGGTTCTTCTTTCTATGCCGGTGTTTTTCCGGAAAAATAAAAAAAATACACTATGCCTTTATTCGGAGAATTTGCAGCACTGTTTACGGCTTTTCTTTGGTCCGGCACATCGATTGCTTTTTCGGAAGCATCTATACGTGTAGGCCCTTTCTACGTGAATGTAACAAGAATGTTCTTGGCGCTTTTGTGGCTCTCCATAACATTGCTTGTTATGCAGGTTGAAGTAAATCTGTCTCAGTATCAGATTTTAAATTTGATTATATCGGGATTCTGCGGACTCGTAATCGGCGACACATTTTTATTTAAAGCTTACAGGAGCATAGGTGCAAGGATAAGCATGCTTATAATGGCTTTGGTTCCGCCTATCTCTGCTTTCACTGCGTTCATATTTTTAGGTGAGAAAATTTCTCTCACGGCTATTCTGGGAATATTAATTACTGTGTCGGGTATCGGCCTGGTGATTTTTAAGCGTGAAGAAAAACCTTCATCAAAATACAAAATAGATAACGCAGGGCTGTTCTATGCTTTCATCGGCGCCGCAGGGCAGGCAATAGGTTTGATTTTTGCAAAGAATGCGTTCAACGAAGGAGAGATAAGCGGATTCGTAGCAAGTTTTGTAAGGATTCTTTCTGCAGTAATTATTATTTATCCTGTTGCACTGCTTTCAAAAAAATACAGCCGCCCTATTAATACTTTTAAGCAGAATAAATCTGCACTTCTATTCACAGCCATCGGATCTGTTATCGGGCCATATCTAGGAATTACTTTCAGCATGATAGCAATCTCTCATGCAAAAGTCGGTATCGCTTCAACTCTTATGGCAACAACGCCCATTATGATGCTTCCGATGGTGCGATATTACTACAAAGAAAAATTATCGTGGGTTTCAATAAGCGGCGCTTTTATAGCTGTAGTTGGAATTGCAATACTATTTCTGTTTTGAAAATACGAGGATATCAATTGTGATTCAGCGTTATTGTAAAGCTTGCGCCTGTATCAGATTTAATTTCCAATTTCCCTTTCAGTTGCTCTGTAAGATTGTACACCAACTTTAGTCCAAGCGATTCGCTCTCGGCAGGATTAAAATCTTTTGGAAGACCGATACCGTTATCTGCTACATTGACAAAAAGCTTATCCTCAAACTTTTTAGCGCTTATCCGAATAATTTTTCCGTCAGTATCGGATAAATCAGAAGCGTTAAATGCATACTTGAATGAATTGGTAAGCAGCTCATTTAAAATAAGTCCAAGCGGTATAGCCGTATCAATCGTTAAAAATATTTCGTCAAGGTCGTAGATGAACCTGAAGCCGGTGCCTGAATCCTTATAAGTCTGATAAATGTATGTAGATAGTTTCTGAACGTATTCGCTGAAATTTATTTTTGAAAGTTCGTCGGACTGGTAGAGCTTTTCGTGTACCAGGGCCATAGATTTAATTCTGCTTTGAGAATCTTTAAAAATGTTCAACATCTCGGAGTCGTCGATGTTGAATGACTGAAGGGAAAGCAGACTGGAAATTATTTGAAGATTATTTTTTACACGGTGATGTATTTCTTTTATAAGAACATCCTTCTCTCCAAGAGAAACCTGCAGAGTTTTTTCAATTTTCTTCCGTTCAGAAATTTCCTGAAGAAGAACCATGTTGGTTTTTGCCAAAGCGGCAGTTCTTTCTTCAACCCGGTATTCCAGCTCCTCTTTTGCTTCTCTTACAGAATCTGTCATTTTATTGAAAGATCTGGCAAGGTTTTCAAGTTCATCTCCGGTGTTTACGTTCGCCCTGGCGTCGAGATCTCCTTCTGTGATTTTCTTGGTTGTGGCATCCAATATTCTGATAGGCTTGGTAAGTTTTTTTGCCAAAACGAAAGAGATTAAAAATCCTAATAGCGACATTATAAATGTAAGTCCGATAAAATTATTTCTTACCTTTATTTTTGCAGTATTATATTCATCCAGAGATAGTCCGATATGTATCCATCCCCAGTCGATTCCCGAGAAAGTTACTTTGACCGATTTATGAAATACGTTTTTCCGGACAATCTCGCTGAATATTACTTTGCCCTCTGTAGCATTGCTGTCGGGCAGCCAGAAACCGCTGAACTGTGCCACCTTCCAGTTGTTTTCCGTGTTGACAAGAGAATATCCGTCTTTGCGCGTAATTACAATATATAAAATGGATTTGCTTCCGCTTACCAGTTGCAGGCACTGGTCAACAATCGATCCGTAATCCTCTGTTATAAATGATGACTGATTGGCGTGAAGAATGGAAGATGCCATATCCGATCCTTCCGCCTCCATCCTCTCGAACATTGTTTTTGTCTGCGTTGGAATAGTATAAATCACAAAAGTAATCATCGTAAAAAGAATTAAACCCCATACCCACAATGTGGTACGCCAAACAATTTTATTTGCTGTGAAATAAGAAAATATTTCTTTAAAAAATTTCTTCATCTAATGCTTTCCATCTGACAGAGGTAACAATTCATTTTTTATTTTGCTTTCTGCTTTTAACATAAATATCCACCATTTTAAGTGTGCTTTCAAGATCTTTTGCGTTCAAATCAATCAATCTAACGGATTTAAAGACATTAAGAATGTTTTTCCCTTCCTGGGTAGTGTGGGCGTTTTTTGCCACATCAAAAAAAAGTTTAACTAACGTTGTATCTGCCTCTTTTCTGTAAGCCGCAAATGACAATACAAGATCTGAAGAAGTTTGAATGATTTTAATAGATTTTTCAAGTTGCGGATTCAATGCACACATTGTGCTGTATAGTCTCTTTCTTACGATAGCGCAATCCGCTTTCTTAAAAAATACCTGATAAACCGAATTGGATTCTTTTTCCTCGTTTTTAATTTTACCAAAAAAATAGTCCCTATCTTTTTCGTGTAAAGCCGTCAGAGAGTTTGTAAGCCAAATATTAAGCAGCGGATTGTAGCTGTCCTTTGGCAACGCCAGAACTTTGCCGTAAAGATTCTGGAGATTATTGAATCCGGAATCTTTGCGGACCAATAGAATATATTGCTCGTAAATATTATCATCTATAACCCCTGCAATTGCGGGAACAAGGTGATATTTATCTCTCAGGTTGTAAAAATCCGGGGCTGAAATTACAATCATATCTATTTCTTTCTTCTTCAATGCGTTTTCTATCGACTCGGGTGTTGTAAGGAGGAACGGGAGCAGTTTAGCTCTAATGCCGTGTTCACTGAACAAATTAGTCTCAAGCACTCCAGCCCAAAGCGTTATTGCGGCATTAGCATCCTGCGGCTTTGTTTCCTGAAAAACAAAACTGCTGAACCCAAGTCTTACGGGAAGTAAAATATCATTTTTCTTCTGAGCATTAATCGAAATGCCTGCAAGGAAAAAGATCAGTACAGTATTTGTGAAAAAATGTTTCATGTTTTCTATCTTACTTGTGTTAATCTGCTTGTAAATCCAAATATTCTCTTCTGGCTTATCCCTTTTTACTTTCTCCTTTTCATCTTCTCTCTTTTACTTAAACCATTCTTGTATTCGTCAATCAAAATTTTTGTAGAAACCAGATCTTTATCCGTTATCTCCGCTAATCTATTTACTTTGAATATTTTTAAAATATTTTGTCCTTCGTGTGATTTATGGACATTACTGGCAAGCCAGGTTAGAAGATCTTTTACCTTGCTTTCGCTCTTTTTTTTGTAGGCGGTTAAAAATGTTATTACTCCGGGGGATGATTCTAATATTTTAATTGAACCGGACACTTGAGGGTTGAGAATTGATAAAGTAGAAAAAAGATCTTGCTGAACAATCGCACAATCAGATTTTTCGAAAAATACTGAATAAACTGCATTCGGGTTTTTCTCTTCAATTTTTACTTGCTTGAAAAATGCGTCTCTATCCATACCGAATCTTTTTTCGAGAAGACTGCTTATCCAGATATTTATAAGAGGATTAAATTCATTTTTGGGCTGGGATAAAATTTTTCCGCGAAGATCCTTAAGCGAATTTATACCCGAATCTTTTTTTACAATAAGTACATAATGGGTGTAAGGAGAAGTATTTATCACTCCGGCCAATGAGGGCACTAAACTGAATTTGTCTTTCAGTGTAAAATAATCGACTATCGAAAGTGCAACAATATCCACCTTATTTTCATTCAGAGATTTAACCATCTCGTCTGTTGAATAAAAAATATATGGGAAAAGATCTATTTTCTTTTTGAAATCGAGATAAACATTCTTGCGTATCTCATCCGTCCACATAAAAATTGCGGCATTTGCATCCTGCGGGTTAGTATCATTGAAAATAATATGACTGTAGCCCCACATAACTCTGTTCATTTCAAAGATGCCGTCAGGCTGTGCTTTTATAATTACCGCAGCCGTGAAAAAGAATAAAATCGAGAGTACTCTTTTTTTTGTATCTATTTCAGATAATTGGGGCATTTTTTTTCAAGAAGCTGATGATAAAAATTTTTTTAAATTCATTTTAAATCCTTATAAGCCATCACAATTTAATTCCTTCTGCTAAGACAGACTGAAGTTCGGCGTCAAGAACAACCCACTCATAACGAACCATCTCGTATTGCGCTTTCATAATTGATTCTGTCAACTGTGCCTGAATAAGGTCTTTTAATTCCATAATATCGTTAAAGTATGCCTTCTCCACCAGATCACGGTCTTCAACTGCGGCATTCATGGCTTCCCTCGATGCGTTCTCCTTCTCCGTAGAACTCTTCAGCTTATTAAAAAGATACTGCACCTTCATAGATATCCCTTTTGTCAGAATATCTTTCTGCGCATTTAATTTTTCAAGATTTGCATCCGCCTCTTCTATCAAGCCCGAAGTCAGGAATCCGTCAAACAGATTAAGCTGCACGCCCACTCCGACCATCCAGACATTTTTATTTTCGGGAGTCATCATTCCGTAATCATAACTGTTGAATAATTTTCTATAGCTGCCGAACATTGCAACTGAAGGGAGCCTGCCGCTCTTAGCCAGATCAATTTTAGCTTCAAAAACTTTTTTTCCGTTTTCAACTTTTGAAAAAAGAGGATTTTGATTTACAGCCGAATTAATTAAAGTTTCCAAATCGCTAGTTCCTCTAACCGGAGGAAAATCGGTTTCGGATATTTTGATTTTTGTTCTCCAGTCGAAACCGATAGCGTGTGCCAACGCAGCCGCGGCAATATTTTTTTCGCCGGCAATTTGTATCCAGATCGATTTTATCGCTTCAGTAACTGTTTTATTTTTCAGATAATCAGATTTGGTGACTTTGCCGCTCCCATTTTTGTATGTGGCTTCTGTCAGTTTTAAAGTTGATGTAAATCTATCAACTGCTTCTTTTGCAATGGATTCCAATTTTGTCGCAAGAAGCAGCGAGTAATAAATTTTTTTTGTTTCAAGTATTATCTGTTCGTCATTTTCACGGGCTTCGTTCTTTGCAATTTCCAATCCGGCTTCCGCCTGCTCTATGTATGAAGTTATTTTTCCTCCTGTGTAGAGAGGGAACAATAATTCAAGAGATGCGGAGATAGTCTGCTTATCTGCAAGTGTAACATTTTGATCCGGCACGGTGAACGGGGCCGGAGCCACAGAAAATGTTCCCATATTAATCGGCGGCACCTCAATTCTCATTCCGGGGAATAAAAAATTCGGATTCTGATCCATAAGCAGATATCCTGCAGAAGCATCCAACTTTGGATAACCTCCGGATTTTGCCTGTTTAACCCGAGCCTCGGCGGCTCTGACTGCAAAACCGGATACATTTCGCAAGCTGTTGTTCTTGAGGGTCAGTTCGATGCATTGATTTAAAGTAAGAACAGTCTCATCAGAATTTTCATTCTGCTGGGCAGCCGACTCGCTCAAATAAAATGAAAATAAAAAAACAAGTAATAATGCAAATTTTCCTTTGTTCATTCGTTTCCCCGATAGCTGATTTCAAATAAATCTCTTCTCTTTCATTAATCGAACCGGCATTCAGAAGAGAGCCACTAATTCAATGTTATAATCGAACAGATAAAAAAAATGTTTATCTGAAATGGGCTTTTTATTGAGCCCTTTAACTGCAAATGAAAACCCGTTTTAATCCAA
>JAKAMT010000128.1 GCA_021812705.1 Bacteroidota bacterium
TACATAAAGAGAAAATCTTTCTTGGAAGCCGGATAAGAGGCAAATTCTTCATTGAATAGTTTAAACGCAGTCTCAGCATCAGAATCAAGATTGAAGGCGCCAAACCAGCTCAGGAATCCGGTTGCCAATCCTCCGTTGGCGTATTTTGCCAATTGACCGTCCTTGCCGTAAAATTTAATTGCGAAACATTTCGAGCCGTTGTTGTCATATTCGGTTCCGTCCGTAAAACGGATTACAACGCCTGCAACAGAATCTGCTGTTGAAAATGTTGCCGCCCAGCTTGAACCTTTCTTCTCGAGCGGATATTCATCCGTTGAATAGATTGTTTTTCCATATGCGTGCACCAGCATTGTTATCTGGGGGGACTTTTCAATTTTACTCCCCTTTGGATTGTATACAATGCTAATCTTTTCTCCCGCTTTTGGTTTATCGGGTTTAAACGAAAAATTTTTGGCTGTTTGTGCAACGGCGCCAGTAATGAACACGAAAAGCAGAATAAATGCTATTGATGAATTGATCTTTTTCATAACTTCCTTTTATTAAGTTTTTCATTTACAAAATATGGAGTTCAAATTGGAAAGACAAAATTCCAATTTTGAATTTTTATTCAGCAATAGGCAATAGAGAGGGGCAAAACAATATTTTATATGTTCAGTGAAGTCCCTAATTTTTTTAACAGTTCTCCCAGAGTTTTTTGCTCGGCAGGAGAAAGAACCGACATGTGCCGCGCAATTTTTTCCGCGTGTTTAATGAATACATCGTTGAACAAATTTTCTCCTGCCGGAGTAAGCTGAACCAGCGTTGCTCTTCTGTCGGTTTTGCTTGGGACTCTTTCGACCAATCCGAGCTTTTCCACATTATCAAGAACCAGAGTCATGTTGCCCCCGGTTACAAGCATTTTGGTGCAAATAGAACCCACTGTAAGAGGTCCCAGATGGCCGATCGCCTCAATCACCGCAAACTGCGGTTGAGTGAGGCCGAATGATTTTATGCTCTCATTTGATTTTTTTTCGAACGATGAATATGCCCTTGCCAATTTTACCCAGGTTCCAAGCGCGAGATCTATTTTTTTTCCATATTTTTTTGACGAACTCATACAATTCCTTTCTGACGGCTTTGATACCGAATTAAATTAAACCATTGAATGCGCGTTGTCAAGAGTTTGAAAATTCTCTTCTCAATATTGAACTATTTCTTGAAATTTTTGATTATAGGAGGAAAAGAGAAAAATATGCCCGAGGCGGAAATAAGATATTTTACTCCCTCTGAAGCCAATAAAACGCTTCCCCTGGTAAAACAGATTGTTCAGGATATTTTGAACAGCACTTTCCGGATTAAAACCATAGCCGAAGAGAAGGAAGGATACATTGAAGATAATCAGGAAGTAAAAGGGCTGATTGAAAAGATTGATTCATACTTGAACGAATTGAATATTCTGGGATGCGCATACAAAGACTGGAATTTTCAGTTCGGACTTGTGGATTTTCCCGGAATCATAAACGGGGAAGAAGTAAATCTATGCTGGCGAAGTGATGAAGATTCCATAAAATATTATCACGGAATTGAAGAGGGATACGCCGGAAGAAAACCGATTCCTGCAGACCAATTATAATTTCAATCCGGCTCCCTTTAATCTTCTATTTTGACTTTTCAATTCTGTAAGTGTGATTTATCTCCACCGATTTTTTGAGCATTGCGGTAACGCTGCAATAAGTAGTGAGAGACAGATCAATGGCTCTTTCAACGGCTTCTTTAGGAATCTCTTCGCCGTAAAAAACATATTCAAGATCTATCTTAGTAAAAACCTGGGGATGAGTTTCCTGCACTTCCGCGGAAATGTTCATCTCGAATCCGGTCATATTCACTTTTTTCTTTTGAAGGATAGTTGCTACATCGCTTCCGGTGCAGCCGGCCAGTGCAAGAAGGATCAATTCTTTCGGTCGCGTTCCGGCATCGCTGCCTCCAAAATTTTCGGGACCGTCCATAGCGACCCAGTGATTGGAATCCGTTTTGCCGAAAAATGTTACTCCCTTGATATGCTTAACGTATGCTTTCTTTGTAGA
This sequence comes from Bacteroidota bacterium, assembly GCA_021812705.1. Taxonomy (GTDB): domain Bacteria; phylum Bacteroidota; class Ignavibacteria; order Ignavibacteriales; family Melioribacteraceae; genus Fen-1258. The sequence continues at coordinate 2,064 of JAKAMT010000128.1, forward strand.
CATTATATATTCCTTTTTTATTCTGCTTCATATAAGATGAAAACACCGGACAAAAGATTCTCTTGTAATAAAATTTCAATACGGATAAAAGATGTAAAACAGCAGAGAGAACGCGAACAGAATCCACATTCCGGCGCTGACAGTTTTAATTCTCCCCGATATCATCATAGTTAACGGATATGCAACAAATCCAGCGGTCATTCCGATTCCCAGATTAAAAGTAAAACTCATCAGAGTCATGGTTAAGAAGACGGGAATTGTTTCCGCAAGGTCGTCAAATTTTAAATGCGCAATCGGAGAGATCATTAGAAGTCCCACAATTATCAGTGCGGCTCCGTAAGCGTATGGAGGAACTGCGGACAAGACCGGCGCAAAGAAGAGAGTTCCGAGAAAAAGAAATGCAGTTACAACGGCAGTCAATCCTGTTTTTCCTCCCGCTTCAATTCCCGCGGCAGATTCAATGTACGCGCCGCTTGTTGTTGTGCCGAACAGCGCGCCGGCGACTGTAGCGAGCGCATCCGCGAGCATCGGTTTTTCAATCTCGGGCAGATTTCCATTACTATCCAGCATCTTCGCTTTATAACCAAGCCCGAGCAGAGTGCCCATCGTATCCACAAAATCCATTACGAAAACAACAAGTATAACAGAAAAGAATCCCCAGCTGAAAGCGCCGGCAATATCTAGTTTTAAAAATACTGGACTGATATCGGGCGGCATGCTTAGCCATGTTGAGGGAAGTTTTGTTGTTCCGGTAATAAATCCGATTACAGTTGTAGTAAGTATACCTATAAGAATTGCTCCTTTAATTTTTTTAATCATCAAAAAACCGATGAATAAAAACGCGAACACGCCCAAAAGAACCGGGGTCTGATGAAAATTTCCGACATGAACCGGAGCTCCTTCTACGCCGAGCTTCACAATACCTGTTTCGTTTAAGCCGATGAACGTTAAGAACAAACCGATGCCGACCGCAAAAGCGATCTTGAGGTTTTCCGGAATCGCGTCTGCGAGCCAGCTTCTTATTTTAAAGAGAGTAAGAAGCGTGAACAAAACTCCGCCGATAAAAATTGCACCCAGCGCGGTTTGCCAGCTGTAGTGAAGCACGTTAACAACCGTGTATGCCACAAAAGCATTTTCACCCATATAGGGCGCTATAGCGAAGGGACGTTTTGCGTAAACACCCATTACCAAAGTTCCAAAGAAGGCGCTCAAAATAGTAGCCACCATCGAAGCCCCGAACGGCATGCCCGCCGCCTCAAGAATCTTTGGATTAACTATAATTATGTAAGCCATCGTAACAAATGTTGTAACGCCCGCCATAACCTCCTGATTAAACGAAGTGCCCTGCTCCTCCAACCTGAAATATCTCTTTATCATCTGTTCCTCTCCATATTAGGTTGAACTTTCTAATGCCTGAAGAAATATAAAATAATAGAATAGCACTTTCATAAATTTTTCGGTACAGGCAAAAGTAATATTGTACGGCTCTGCATTAATTTTTATATTCGAAATGTAATGGTTCCCTCTTCTCTTATTTCAGATTTCAGGAACCAAATTCCTTCGAAAAGCATCACACGTAAAAAGATTTTTTTGAGAAAGGAGAACAAATGCCGTTCGATCCATCCGACGAGAATCTTTTTGACAGAATGGCTAATTTAGATAATCTGCCGCCGGTCAAAAAATTCCAACGGTCTAAAAAAAATATCATTCTTGCAGGAGTGTGCGGAGGAATAGCGGAATATTTAAATGAGGATCCCGCAAAGATCCGGCTTGCCGCGCTTATGACGCTTCTTCTGGGCGGATGGGGCGCTGCGGCTTATCTTGTTGCGGCAATGCTGATGCCCCCCGGTGAAAATTCTCCTGCATTAAGCGGGGAAGAAAAAAAATCACTTGGTCGGGAACAGTTTAAGACTGTTCTTGGCGGAACGATGATAGTGGCCGGAATCTATTTTGCACTTCAGTATACAGGGATACCCGCGGGAGATTATTTTTATATAATTTCAAGCAGGTTTGTCTTGTCTGCCGCGGCACTGATTATAGGCGCATTAATATTGACCGGAATCTGGGGTGCGGGTAATGATGAAACCGAGATCTATAACACCGCTTTTGCAAAGGAGAATGAGAAAAAATTGATCTTAGGGGTCTGCGCCGGCACCGCATATTATTTGAAAACCGATCCGGTAATTGTGAGAATTATCTTTTTTATGTTAACCCTGCTTACACTCGGCTTGTTTGGCGTTATATATTTGATGCTTGCTGTTTTTATGCCGGCGGAAGAGGAGAAAAAATTTGAATAGGGACAAAATTCTTCTTGGAGTTATTTTATTAATGGCGGGATTTTTTTCTCTCCTGAAATATTTCAGAATCGTCGAGGTTTCCACCGGGCAGATAATTGGAACAGCGCTGCTGCTCTATTCAATTCCTTCGGTTCATTTCTCATTGGGAAACGGCGACCGCAAAAGAATCATACGCGCGGCGGTTTTATTCTGTACCGGAGTTGTGCTGACGGTTGAATCTTATTTTGAAGTAACGGATCCACGCGGAATTGTTTTTGCATCCATTCTATTCTGCAGCGGAACAATTTTTTTTCTACTTTATATTGAAAACGCAAAGCAGAAAATATTTCTTCCCCTTTCGATTATTATGATGCTGCTCAGCTATTTATCAGTCACTCTCTTTAACGAATGGGGTCTCTTTTATTACACCAATAAAATCGGGAACCTGCTTGAAATTGTGTGGCCTGTGCTGCTTATTCTTTTCGGAGTGATAATTTTCAATGGGAGAAAAAAAACAGATCAGTAATTTCTAATTTTTCCCGTCTGATCCGAAAAAGTTCCATTCAGAAAAACATTCTGAGCGGGAGAGGCAGAACCCTCTTTAGGCCCAACGGTAATTCGGAAGGATTCTATCTGTTCTTTTCCTGCGGCCGGGAACGCCAAGATCTTCATGTATTCAGAGCCCTTTGGATTGAATAATCCCAGCGAGGCGGGAACTCCTTTGCTGATACTCCAGATCTGATAGGCTTGATTGTCGGCAAGCGGCTTTGCGTTTTTGAATTGAACAATCCCCTCTTTCTGGCTGAATGAAAGAAGTATTCTGGCAGATGCTTTTTCCGCCGCGTCCGGACTGGCCATATTGACTACGGCTATATCTTTATAATTAAAAAATTCAACGAGCGAAGAATAATTCGATATAAAACTGTTCGATGCCGCCACATCGTTCTGAAGAGAAAGAACATTATCTTTCAAACTCTTTATCTCTTTGTTCATCGAATTAACAGATGAAAAAGTGTAATAGCCTATGATTGTAAAGAGAATCAATGTAAGCAGCAGCGCTATCCATCCTGCAACGCCGGAGACTTTTTCTGTCTCTTCCGGTTTTTCTTCTTCCGCAGTTTGTTTTGTCTTTTGCAAAATTGGAGGCGGAGGAATTGAATCCAATCTCCGGGGATCTTCAAGAGGAGTTTTCGATTTAGAAGATTCTTTTTTCTCTTTACTTTTATTATCCGGCTGAGGCGATTCTTTTGCCGGAATCTGTTTCTCGTCCGGTTCCGAATCTGCTTTTAAGGGCGTTTCTTTTTTCTCAACAAAACTTAGTGTATTCATCTGGGGAGGAGCCTGAGGCGCAATGCCGGTTTTGTTGAACGCCTCTGTTCTCAATTTTGTGGCGAATGTATTTCTCTTTCCTTCCAGAATCTGTGTTTTAATATCTTCCTTCATCGCAATTAATTTTTTTGCGACCATGTCTTTAAGAGAAGGATCGGGATTTTCCAGATCTAGAATTACAGGCAGCATGGAGATTATATTCTGAAGTTCGCCCAGCTCTCCGTCGGGCAGATCTCCGCCCGCCTGAAGATATTTTTTGAACTGGATAAAATTTTCTTTATCCATGCATCCGGCGGCAAACGCGGCAATCATCTCATGAACCATCTGGTCTGCCATAAATTATTCCCTTATCAGGTAATCCCTTAAGCTGTGTAGTGCAGTCATTACTTTTCCGCGGACTGTGTCAACCGGAACGTTCAGTTTGTCCGCAATCTCATCTATAGTATACCCTTCGTAATAAGCGAGATGCAAAACATATTTTTGCGTATCAGTCAGTTTGCTAAGAGATTTTTCTATTTTTGGTTTTATTGTAAAAGCTGTATTGTAGTCCAGACTGTCCATATCTTTTGCGAATGAAGGCAGCACATAATAATCTTCATAAACATCATCATAAATATCTATTGTGGCGGTTGTGGGCCTTTCGCGTCTTAAAGTATCAACCGCTTTGTTGCGGACCAATGTTACAAGCCAGCTAAAAACATTTCCGGTCTTGAAATCGAATTGCTGAATTTTCCTCCAGATTATTACAAAAACTTCCACAAGAATCTGTTCTGCAACAACCTGATCCGGAGCTATTTTTTTAATCACAGTATATAAAAGAGGGGCATATCGGTCATACAATTCTTCCAGTGCGCGGGATTCGAACTGCGAAATCTCGTGCATCAGCTCTAAATCCGATAGGTCTTTAAACTTGCTCAATTATAACTCTTTTGATTAGAATATCCGCATCAAAAGTATAACTACTCAGCCAAAATTGCAATCAGATCGCGATCTTCCTCTTTTATTTTGCGCTGTATTTTCACTTCGATCGTGTGCCTGAGCAGAGTGAAAGCGCAGAAAGCCATGTTAGTATTGGGAATTTACGGACACGCATTTAGAATCACGCAAGTACTGACTGCTTTCTCCGATTTTATTATATTTCGCACCGATAAAAATAAAAGATGGCATTATGACTTCAACCGAAATACGCGAACAATTTTTAACTTTTTTCAGAAGCAAGGATCACAGAATTGTGCCGAGCGCACCGGTAGTGCCGTATGACGATCCCACTCTCCTTTTCACAAATGCGGGAATGAATCAGTTCAAAGACGTATTTCTTGGAACGGGCACTCGCGAATATAAACGCGCCGCCGATACCCAAAAATGCATACGCGTTTCCGGCAAGCATAACGATCTTGAAGAAGTAGGGCACGATACATATCATCATACTTTTTTTGAGATGCTGGGCAACTGGTCATTCGGTGATTATTATAAGAAAGAAGCCATCAATTGGGCGTGGGAGCTTTTAACAGAAGTCTGGAAACTGCCTAAGGAAAGATTGTGGGCAACCGTTTACAAAACCGACGATGAAGCGCTTGAATTCTGGAAAAGCGAAACTGATATAGACCCATCGCATATACTGAGATTCGCCGAGAAAGATAATTTCTGGGAGATGGGAGATACCGGTCCCTGCGGGCCCTGTTCCGAAATCCATATTAATCTGAGCGACGATCTTAATGCCGGGCACCTTGTGAATGCCGGGTCTCCGCTCTGCATCGAAATCTGGAATCTGGTTTTCATTCAGTATAACCGCGATGCAAACGGCACTCTGCATGATCTTCCCGCAAAACATGTCGATACAGGAATGGGATTTGAACGCGTGTGCGCCGTCCTTCAGAAGAAGAAATCAAATTACGACACCGATGTTTTTACTCCTTTGATTAACGCCGTGTCAAAACTTTCAGGCGTTAAGTACGATGAAAGTCTGAGTGCCGATGACGACTCGCCCGCGGGGCAGAATAATATTTCGATGCGCGTAATTGCGGATCACATCAGAACATTAACATTCGCAATCGGAGACGGCGCAACTCCAGGCAACGAAGGACGGGGTTACGTATTAAGAAGACTGCTTCGCCGCGCCGCGCGTTACGGAAGAAAAATTAATTTGAACGAACCGTTCCTTTATAAACTGGTGAAGGTGGTTGAAGAAAATTTCAGCATCGTTTTTCCCGAGATCTCTTCTAACAGAACCAACATAGAAAAAATCATTAAAGCCGAAGAAGAAAGTTTCAACTCCACTTTGGACCGCGGAATTGAACTCTTCGACGCATTGATAAAAAAACTCAAAGCAAAAAACGAAAAGACGATTGCAGGCGAGGATGTTTTCAAACTTTACGACACTTACGGATTCCCGGTCGATTTAACGGCGGTGATGGCGCGCGAGCA
>JAKAMT010000129.1 GCA_021812705.1 Bacteroidota bacterium
AAATATTTTTTAACTGAGACCGGATTAATCTTCGTAACGGATACCGGTTTAACATTATCGTTTCCATAACTTAAGGTGAACGACATTTTATTTGAGAGAGGGGCAAAATCCGATAGGGTTACTAGACTATTGGAACCATTGTTCAATTTTGAATTAGGCTGAGTATTGAAGCTGAATCTGTTCTTATACAATTTGGATTTATTCTCTTTAAACCAGAAATCCTCTTTGCTTCCTTCACCTATTGTAGTTCCAAAAATAGAATCAAATTTCTTTCCAATATCGAAGATGCCGTCCGCCTCCTCCACATAAACGCCTCGGCGGCTGTCGTCATTATTTATTGAATTGGTAGAAATCTTTGAGTTGATGATATTATCGTCGATATGCCAGATAACAATTCCGTTACCCGGAACTGAGGCATCGTATTCGTCAACATCAACTACAACGCCGCCGTGAATTTTTTCAGGCGTCACTTCGAATAATCCTGTGGTGTCGGCTTCTATTATTTTTGTGTAAAATGATCCCCCTTTTTTATATGTCACCGCAACTTTGTCGTTATTTGCATCCTGTGACCGGTTCTCAAGCAGGAAATATTCGCTCGAACCAAGCGGGATTTTTACTAATGTGGTGTCTCCGGCAGTTGAAGTTATGCGGTTAGAGACCGTAATCTTTTTATCATTCAGGGAATTTATAGTCACCGGAGATTCCCAGCCGAGAAACATCTTTTCCCACGGCGAGGGTTCGGGAGGAAACATTCCGCTGTTTGCGATTATCGCCTGACCGTCCATCAGGCCGAATCGCCCTATTGCGCTTAATGCAGTCTCTGTATTGAAAAGGTCGGGCAGTCCGAGAAAACTGCCTATGTTAGCAGCTATTGCTCCGTTAATTGAAAGCTGAAGCAGATAGATGGAATTATCCACTGCCGTTAATTCACGCGATTCCGTCTCCGGAAGAATAATTGAGTTTGCTACTGTGCCGTTGCGAGTCTGTATACCGCTGAACTGTGATCCGAACATTTGTTTAAAGGATTGCGGACCTATATAAAGAGATGGAAGGTTCCTATCGATTGAAAAAGTGCCCAGATCTAAACCGCTGCTAACGCCCGCATGAAAAATCACGAATAAATTATAATCGGAAAATTTCACTCCTGAATTCTTATCCGCGGCAATAGCCCATACTTCTTTCGCAAAATTTCCAAGCGGAGTTAGATCGTTCGATTTATATGCGAGTGAATATTCCCGCATAGTTTTGGATACGGTAATTATATCCGGCAGCACATTATAGCTGATATTCAATTTGCCGCGCGATACTTTCTTAAAATAATTTTTCGCGAACAGGAGATGATCGGCAAAATATGAAGCGTTGTGCGGCAGCGGATCTATGATTGTATCGGCATAATTCTGAGTATAATGAGATCCGAACTTACCCGTTCCGGTTGTGGCATCATACTTATCCTCCTGAAAATCGACCATCACCGCAAGTATTTTTACAGTATCCTGCGGTGAAAATATTTTCTGATTTTCAACCGAAGACGCGGGCGTTCTAACAATAAAAGATTGGGCAGATATACTGCTCAATGCAATCATTATCGCAAGAAATAATTTTTTCATCACAAATTAGATCCCGCGGGGGAAACCCTGTTTTGCCGGTGTAGTGGAGCCCCATCCAACAAGCAGAGTGAAACGCAGTGTATTAGAAAGCGGATGGTTTTCCGTTCCCTTAAAAATATCTGTTGTTATATAACTGAAATCGAAACCGTAAAGATCATAACGGAGACCCGCACCGAGCGTTACGAATTTTCTGTTGCCGTGATTCGGATCTTCATAGAAAAATCCTGCTCGCAAAGCAAACATGAAATCAGACGGTGTTCCGTACCAGTATTCCAGTCCCATTGAAGTATTTATTGTCTGCAAAACTTCGCTGAACGGGCGGTCTGTCCATGATGTAATTAACGCTTTGTAAAAATCGGCACGTCTGCCTGAACTGTCAGCCACACCGATAAGCAGTCTGCTGAAATCCAATGTGTATGTAAGTGAATTATAATCGTCCTGGAATATTCTGGCAGCCAAACCGACCCGCAGATTTGTAGGAATAGGATCTGCCTGCGCCTGATCGATATAATAAATTTTAGGACCAAGGTTACTCAGGTTAAATCCAAGACTGAAAGAATTTCCAATATCACCAAGAAGCGGGACTTCAAAATGTTCCGGGCGGTACATTGCTGCTATATCGAAACTTACTGAAGTAGCAACACCGCTTCCCTGCTCAGCTTCCGTTGGTTTATCTGCGAGACGGCTGTGTATCAAACGGAAATTCATTCCAAGTCCCCAATTATTGCTCAGCTTGGTAGCGTAACCCAAAGTCAGCGCCGCATCGAACGAACGGAACGTTCCGATTGGGTCAGGCGAATTGGAACTTGTTCTTACAAATTCACCGAAATTCATATATGTAATGCTTGCCGTTACACTTCCGCTTAGATCCGGTATGTACTGACGGTAAGTGGCATAATCATAAAAGAGATCCAGATTGAATTGTGGAAGCCAGTTGCTGTGTGTAAAACTGAATTCCGATCCTGTTAAGAATGCAATTCCTGCCGGGTTCCAATAAATTGCAGCAGAGTTATCAGCAAGACCTGCACCCGATTCTCCAATACCGCCAGCCCTAGAATCCGGAGCGAGAATAAGAAACGGTACAGCCGCTTCTCCCTGCGCCTTAACTCTATTTCCGAACGACATTATCAATGCGCATATAATCAGAAGCATCGATACTTTTTTCATTTTTACTACCTCCAAAAAGATATTATTCTGTCAATTAAATTTTATCTAATTACGGACAATTTTCCAAGTACATTATCTTTAAATTGACCGTCGACCGATTCCACAGAAAGTTTATAAAGATATGTTCCGTTTGCAATCTGGTTGCCGTCTGTATCCCGACCGTCCCAATCGATCTTCACAAATTTTCCGGTTATGTTCTCTTCATCAATCTGTTTAATCATTCTGCCGGCAATGGTATAAATTTTTATCTTGGCATTTATAGGAGCGCTTACGTTGTGCTGGAATGTAAATGTTGTGTTCGCAGCGAATGGATTAGGATAATTGACAACATCGCGCAGAACTATTCCATTATCGGCACTCACTACTGTAAACGGCGCTTCCTGTTCAGAAAGGTTGTTGAAAACGTCCCAGGCTCTTAATTTAATCTTATAATCGCCGGGAGTCATTGAAGAGAACTTGTAAGTGACTGTCCCTGTTTTTCCGCCGGAATTCAGATCACCAACAAAGCTGTTAGAAAGATCAATTGCGTTTGCCTGGTCTCCGTTCAAAATTGCCTGCAGTTTATGACCAATACCGGTACCGGTAGTGTTTAATCCTGTCTGATCGGAAAGTTTTGCGATAAGAGTGAAATTGGGATTAACCAGATAAGAGCTTTCTGAATTTGGGTTATCAAAGTAGATGGATATATCAGGACCTTTTCCGTCATTCACGGCATTCGCATTGGTGCCGCCGACAATAATATTGTTTGTAAATCCCACGCCGTCGCTTGTGCTGTTTGAAATATATGAAACAATTTTTCCATTTTTATTTTCATACGAAATATCTTTAGGCACAACAAATTCTGTCTGAAAATCTCCGTTAGTCACCGTTGCTCTTCCTCTAAAAATCAATCCTCCCTGAAGCGTGATTGTATAACTCATCTCTTTGAGTTCCAGGGAGCGTTCGGAATCGAAAACGCTTATGAGCGCCTCGCCGCTGTAAGAATTTTTTGTACCGTTAGAATTTCTTACCGACCCTTTAATCTTCACACTGCTCAATGCGCTTAATTGAACCGATGATTGAAGAGTTTTACCGTTAACAGAATCGATAACAGTCTGAAGGCGTGGCTCATCCAGACGGATAGCAGGATCTCCAAAGAGATGATACTTCTCATCGTTGGCATCAACCAAATCCTGCTTGGTTAGAAAATATGCCTTGCCTAGTCTTACGGGAAGATTATTTGCATCTCTCGTACTGAATAATCCTGAGTAAAAAGCATCATTGATTACGGCGTTCGAAGATGAATACACAACCCTGGCTGCTGTGAAAGCCCCTATCGAGCCTGCATCGCTCATATTATTCATTATTTCGGTTGAACTCTGAACAGCCGGGTCATCGTATTTACCAAAGTCGCAGGTTGCGGCAGTGAGGAAAAAATAGTTTTGATTTTTCAGCTGCGGAATTGTAGTGGTTTTTTCAAAAACACTTTCATGGGCCCACACACCCGGATTTCCGTGTCCTATCCAGTTAAGTATCAATGTCCCGTTATTTACAGCATCAATAATAGCTTTATTCACATCGGGTTTTCTTCTTCCCGATCCGGTATAAACAGTGGGATATGCGGCTAAATATATTTTATCCACGTCGAAATATTTTGGAATTTTAGTATTAGCCAAATTTTCAGATTGGGCTGTGTGAATAGAACCGTCATCCACACCGGTTGCCTGAGGTCCATCATCTGCTACAAGCGTTATCTTATTTCTCCAAAGATTCTGCTCAAGTCCTGTTTCGTATTTAATAACTTTTGCTACTGCAGCATCAGCTTCCGCAGTGGACTGAATATTCATTCTTGCTATTGCCATATCAATTTTTTTATCGTTCCCGGAAACACGAACATAATAATCATCCATAGGATAAGAATATATTTCGTCCAACGATTCAGCAGTCTGGTATGTAGGTATAAAATTCCTGTTCAGTTTTTCGGAATTCAGATAATCGTAATCTCCATCGCCAAACAATAAAACATAAGAAGGTTTCACCTGCCAGTTCTCGTAGGCGTATTTCAGAAAATCTCTAATAGCGGTCGGATCTAAAAGTCCTCCCGAAAATTCATTCATTATATCGTCTACGTAAAAAACCTGAGTTGATAATTTATTCGGTGACTGATTGGCTCTGTATGTTGCATAGTTTTGCGCCTGTGTTTGAAAATCCTTTGGCGAAATAACTATCATTTCGCTGCCGGCAAGATTGCCCCGGATATTTGCAAGTGTAATTTTCATTGGATTTACCGGAGACTTAAATGCTGATTGTGTAACCCCGAGATACTTGTGCACATTGCCGAGAGATTCAGCAGAGCGGAATGTAGCCTGTCCCCCGCTGATTGAAGGATTCGTAACATTTTTAATATTCGCAAAATCGGTCACGTCAAAAATTTGAATCAGACTGTTCGAAAATCCGTTCAATGTATATTCAATGCCAGCTGTCGTGTCTGCAGAGAAGAAGAGAAGATTATCAGAGACTGCATTCAATGGTCTTTTATATTCAATTTCGAAATAGTCCAGATAAACCATTGCGTCAATTGCGCCGGACGTGATTGTGAATTTAAGATTGCTTCTTTCCGAAGAAAGCGCGCCTGTATATTTTCCGGTTCCGACCGATTCCACACCGTACAAGAAACTTACACTTTGATAAATAGTAGAAGAGTAGATTGATGTTCCGCTCTCTTCGATTTTATAAGGAACTGCCGACTGAGATTTATTCACCAATCTGAATTTATAATTCACGGGAAAATTCGGAAGCACTCCAGTTAGAGTCGTAAGATATGTGCGGCTCTTTGTATAATAATCCAATTGATCACCGAGATAGTCGCGTCCGGATTTACCTATATTGACGCTGTCTTTGTCATTGCTTTTGTATGCGAATGTATTTGTCTGCTTGTATGGATTAACTGGACTGATAGAAGCCTTATCTGCGGCTCTTTTTCCGTTTGTGGAAGAGATATTAAGCCAGTAATAATTCTTTTTTGTAAAAGGCTGTTTGATGCGCACAATTTTTCTGACGAGAGGATCGGTATTGTACTCCCAGAATTCCTGCGGACGCCCGTAGAATAGAATATAATCCGCGGCATCAAATTTTCCGTCGGCTTCGCCAACCACAATAATCGCATTTTCAACCGGAGAGGCACTTTTGGAAAGCGAAATATCTTCCGGAAGCGAATATCCTCCATAACCGAAGATCCGAATTTTTCTCGGGTCGATATTTGCAACGTCCACGCCAAGGTTCTGAAGGAACGATCTGTCTATCTTATATATTCCTTCTTCAGGGGTTTCGAGGCGGTACCAGTCGCCGTCTGCAAAAACCGATGCCGAACTTTTTTTCAATTTATTTTCAGACACACCCCAGTATTTAGCCGTATCCCAATTCAGTACAACCGATTCAAGCATCTCATCATTAATCAGATTTCTTACAGAACTTCCTTGCGCAAAAGAGATTCGGAAAACAATTTTTTTATATACTCTGATTGAATTGTTCATACCATCGAACTGCAATGGATGTATGAAAAATGTCTGAACCGGTAGTTCTCTTACCAATCCGAACTCGCCGAATGTCACTAGATCTCCAAAAGCGGAGGCGTTATAGTCTGCCGCTTTAAAATATTTTTCAACTGTGCCTAAAGAATCTTTATCATAACCGGGCACAGGCAGATATTTTCCGTTCAACACAGTAAAGTCTGAACTTAAAATCTGAATATTATTTCCGGATTCAGAAGGAACTCCAAGATTTAGAGCCCGGACTTGAAGCTGCGGCATTCCACTTTTCATTGTCTTTTCCAGGATGCCGCCATTTAAATAGATATTTACGAATTGCTCCCCCTGTGATGGAATTGAAACTGTGTCTCTGTAAGAAGGGCGGTATTCGATAATAACCGAATTTAAGTCTGATGATAGGACTTTGATATCCTGAGCGGACACAATCAGATTTAAAATAAAAAAGAAAAATAAAGAGAATTTAAGTTTCATCACGCAATTGAAATTAGTTTTAAATTTTTAAAAGTTTTCAGACATTGAATTCAAAAGCGGTAAACTAACTCTCTATAATTTTTCTCCATTTTTACGGGCAAAATTTAGGTAAGATAGCCCCACTTGTCAAGTGCATAAATCAATAATCTTTCATGGGTCACATGGCGTTAAGATTATAAAAATTTCAGATTCCGAGCGCAGATTTATTCTTTTTCATGGCATCGATACAGAACTGAATATGCTCTTCGAGAGGTATATTAAGTTCAGCCGCACCGTTGACAATATCATCCCTGCTAACTGCGCGGGCAAACGCTTTATCCTTCATCTTTTTAACCACAGATTTCACTTCAACTTCATCTATTGAACGGCTGGGGCGCACATAAACTACCGCGGTAATAAATCCGGCCAGTTCGTCGCATGCCGCTAAAGTTTTTTTAAGCAGAGTGTCACGGGGAATTTTGGTGTAATCGGCATGAGACATTATCGCGTCTCGAAATGTCTCATCAAAACCGCGCTCCGCCAAAATTTCATTCCCCTTGAACGGATGTTCTTCCGCCGTGGGAAACATTTCATAATCGAAATCATGGAGCAGCGCTACATTTCCCCAGTATTCAACATCTTGCCCAAATTTTTCTGCATAGGCTTTTACGCAAGTCTCCACGGCAAAAGCGTGCTTCAAAAGACTTTCATTCTTTGTAAATTCCTCCAAAATATTAAGACAGAAATTTCTATCCCGCATGAAATCGTTGTTCATTATTTCTCCTTTTTTGATCTTCTGGAAGAGGGGCAAATTTTATTAAGAACACAATTCTGGCATTGTGGTTTTCTGGCAATGCATACATTTCTTCCATGAGTAGCAAGCCAGTGCGATGCATTAATCCAGTAATTTTCAGGAAGCAGTTCTTTCAATTTAAACTCAATTTTTTCCGGATCGTCAGATTTTATAAAGCCGAGAAGATTTGATAATCTTTTAACATGAGTATCAACGGCGATGGATGGAATACCGAAAGCATTTCCAGCTACAACCGATGCTGTTTTTCTGCCCACACCCGGAAGCTCAGTCAGCGCATCGAAGTCTCGGGGAACTTTTCCGTTATGATCTTCAATCAATTTTGAGCAGCATCCTATAATGCTTTTTGCTTTCTGCCTGTAAAATCCCGTTGAAAAAATATCTTTTTCAAGTTCCGTCTGCGGTACTTTCAGATAATCAGCAGGTTTTTTGTATTTCT
>JAKAMT010000130.1 GCA_021812705.1 Bacteroidota bacterium
AAGCTGCTGATAAAGATCTATTGCGTACTGGGCAACGTTTCCGAATCCCTGTACTGCAGCTGTTGTATTTTTTATATCCATTCCTTTTTCAATCAAAGCTTCGCGCAGAGTGAAAACAACTCCGTAACCTGTCGCTTCTGTTCTGCCAAGAGAGCCGCCCATGCCAACCGGTTTGCCGGTAATGAATCCGGGATATTTTGCGCCTTGAATTGTTTCGAATTCGTCGAGCATCCAGAGCATGTGCTGAGCATTAGTCATAACATCGGGAGCCGGAACATCATTTAAAGGACCGACATTTTTTGCCATCTGACGCACCCAACCGCGGCAGATCTGTTCCTGTTCTTTCATGCTCAAATGATGAGGATCGCAAATTACTCCTCCTTTACCGCCGCCTAAAGGAATATTTACAACTGCGCACTTCCAGGTCATCCACATTGCCAAAGCGCGAACTGTGTCTACGGTTTCATGAGGATGGAAACGGATACCGCCCTTCGCTGGTCCTCTCGAATCATTATGCTGAACTCTGAATCCTTTAAATACTTTTGTTGTGCCGTCATCCATTTTTACAGGAATGCTGAAATGAAATTCTCTCAGCGGATTTCTTAAAAGTTCTCTTGTTGCGCTGTCTAGATTTAATTCTCCCGCAACCTTATCGAATTGCGCTTGCGCCATTTCGAACGCGTTGAACGCTTTGCTGCTGCTCATAAATTAACCTCAATAAGTAATATTATTTTTGAATTTTGTGATTGAAGGTGAAAAGAAATTTGAAATGACTTTCTAAACTCTCTATAAAAAGTAAAACTCCTGATCACCGACCAAATTTTCATTTTTTGAAAATTTTACACAAGTAAAATAGATACGTTTGCCTTATTAAGCAAGGAATGAATAGATAACTAACTTTAATTATTAGCGTAGTAAATAGTGCGTTTTTGGAATACTTTTAAGGATTTCGGCAGCACTTTCGGGAGTGATATCCCGCTGGGCCATCGCCAGCATTTCATAACCGACCATAAATTTTTTTACGGAAGCAGATCTTAGAAGTGGCGGGTAAAAATGTATGT
Organism: Bacteroidota bacterium; assembly: GCA_021812705.1. GTDB lineage: Bacteria > Bacteroidota > Ignavibacteria > Ignavibacteriales > Melioribacteraceae > Fen-1258. Next base: position 1,062 of record JAKAMT010000130.1, read on the forward strand.
GCCAGTGCCATTCAGGATGACTTGCATTATCCGTCGGAGCCTGATGAAATCCCATCGAATACGGGAATGAGGTCTCGAACAAATTATCATAACGGACAGTTACTATTTTTAATATTTCCGCGAGATTCAGCTTCTGTGTTACAGTCAGAGACAAAATATTCTCTGCATGAAATTTTGGAATTATGATTGTTTCATACGGCCAGACCGCCCAATAAGGCACCAGTGATACAAAATCATCATTTTCATAAATTAATCTGGAATCAAGCTCTCTTTCTTTTTTCAGGTAACCGCACAAAAGACAGTTTTGGTTTTCATCATAGTATTTTCTTTGATGAATACTTTCCTTTCGTATCTCGTTGGGAATTAATTTTTGAGCCCAGATTTGACCGTGCGGATGACGGTTGCTGCAGCCCATCAGTTCCCCTTTATTTTCAAAAATAGTGACGCAATTAATTGACGGATCCTCGGATAAACTTTTAAATTCTTTAATCCACATATCAACTACAGCAGTTAAACTTTTTTGGTCCATCACCGCAATCGAAAGATCGTGACGCGGGGAAAAACAGAGAACTCTGCAAATACCTGAATCGGATTCCGCGATGATTAAATTTTCGTCATTTATCTTAGCTTCAATTTCGGAGGGAATTAATGCACTGAAATCGTTTGTGAACGAGAAAGTAGAATCATAATTCGGATTTTTTTCACCGCCTGCCCTTTCGTTGCCAGGGCACAAATAACAATCTTTATCGTATTCAGGTACATTTTTTGGAGTTACATTTTCAACTTTACCCTGCCAAGGTCTTTTGGTTCTATGAGGCGATACCAAAATCCACTCACCGGTTAGAATATTTAACCTTCTATGCGACGTATTTTCTATATCAAACATATTCCATCTTTAGTTTGGTTTTTATTCAAATGAATTCTATTTTAAAATTAAGTAACATGTAATTCACTTCAAAGAGTTAAGGAGATTCAGATGAAAAAAATATTTTCTGTTTTATTGTTATTCCTTCTTACGGCCGTTTTTGTTGATGCACAGTCCTTAAAATATCCGGCGACAAAGAAGACCGATCAGATCGATGATTATCACGGGATTAAAATTGCCGATCCGTACAGATGGCTCGAAGACAACAATTCCAAGGAGACTGCAGAATGGGTCGACGCGCAAAACAAAACCACACAGGATTATCTTTCAAAAATTCAATTCCGTGAAGACCTGAAGAAACGTCTGACTGAATTATGGAATTATGAAAAATATTCGGCGCCTTCAAAGGTAGGAGACTATTATGTATTTTCAAAAAACAACGGTCTCCAGGAACAGAGCGTCCTCTTCATCCAGAAAGGATTGAACGGAGTACCGGAAGTTTTATTGGATCCTAATAAACTTTCCAATGACGGTTCGGTTAGTTTATCAGGACTGGCTTTCTCGAAAGACAACAGATATTTCGCGTATGGAATTTCAAGAGGAGGTTCCGACTGGCGTGAATATTTTGTGGTGGATGTAAATTCAAAAGAACTTACAGGCGATCAAATTAAATGGTCAAAATTCAGCGGAACAAGCTGGTATAAAAACGGATTTTTCTACGGTAGATATGATGAACCGAGAGCCGGAGAAGAGCTTAAACAACAAAATCAGTTCCAAAAGATTTATTACCATAAATTAGGAGACGATCAGAAAGAGGATAAATTAATATGGGAGGATAAAAATAATCCTAAACGACTTTTTGGCGCGGATGTCAGCGACGATGAAAATTATCTATTCTTAACCGTATCTGAAGGCTCTTCCAACAACAACATGATCTATTATAAAGATCTCTCCAACGATTCACCTATAACTCCTTTAGTTGATAAATTTGAAGCCAGATACAGCATTGTTGATAACCTTAACGGCAAATTTTTTGTCTTCACCAATGATAAGGCTCCCAACAATAAACTGATTCTTATAGATCTCAAGAATCCGGAAGTAAAAAACTGGAAAACTTTGATCCCGGAATCAAAAAATGTTATGCAGAGCGTTTCTATTGTCGGCGAAAAAATTATTGTCACATATCTGAAAGATGCAAACAGCAAAGTTTCTGTTTACGATCTCGGCGGAAAATACCTTTACGACGTAAGGCTCCCTTCTGTGGGAACAGTATCCGGTTTCGGCGGCAAGAGAAATGAATTTGAAACATTTTACACATTTACCTCTTTCGCCTATCCCCCAACAATTTTCCGATACGATGTGAAGAACAATAAATCGGAGTTGTTCAGAAAATCTGATGTGAAATTTGACCCGTCGGCTTATGAAACAAAAGAGGTGTTTTATAAAAGCAAAGACGGCACCAAAGTTCCAATGTTTCTTGTTTACAAAAAAGGATTAAAGCTTAACGGAAATAATCCGACTCTTCTTTACGCATACGGCGGATTTAACATTGCCACGCTTCCTTCATTCAGCGTTGCAAGAATTCCGCTTCTTGATAACGGATTTGTTTTCGCTTCCGCATGTTTGCGCGGAGGAAGCGAGTACGGAGAAAAATGGCACAGTGCCGGAATGTTTGAGAAGAAGCAGAATGTATTTGATGATTTCATTGCCGCCGCCGAATATCTTATTAAAAACAAATACACAAATCCCCAAAAATTGGCTGTGCAGGGAGGATCAAACGGAGGATTGCTGATAGGCACTGTAATTAATCAGAGACCGGATTTATTCAAAGTAGCTTTCCCGCAGGTTGGCGTAATGGATATGCTTCGTTTCCATAAATTCACAATCGGCTGGGCCTGGGTTTCGGAATACGGTTCAAGCGACAATCCCGACCAGTTCAAATATCTTATAAAATATTCACCTCTTCATAATATCAAGAAAGGAACTACATATCCGGCTACAATGGTCACAACAGCCGACCACGATGACCGTGTATTCCCCGCTCATTCATTTAAGTATATTGCAACACTTCAGGAGAAGAATGATGGGAAGAATCCAACTCTAATCAGGATTGAAACAAAAGTAGGACACGGAGCCGGGACAAGCACTTCGAAGTCGATTGAGTTAACTGCGGATCTGTTTTCGTTTATGTTTTATAATATGAATCTATCGCCGAAATTTTAGAAATAATCCGGCTGCCGCTTGCGGCGGCAGCCTTTTATTAATTTGGTTGATTATTCCTCTTTAAATATTCGTGGAAGAATCTTCAGCAGATTCTTAAAACCCCTGAAGCGGATATTAATTCTTTTTGCGTACAGAAAATCTAAAACGCCTTTCAGTCCATCGAATATTTTTTTGCTGTATGGATGCCACCACAAATTTTTCTTCACAAACGGTAGAATATCCGTTACAATTACCAGTGGTTGTGTCATTTCCATAAAGCCAATCTCGCCGTGTGTTCTGTTTATACCGGATTGCTTTATTCCGCCCCATGGAGTTTCTGCAAGGCCATGGCTAATTAAATGGTCATTTATAGTAACCACTCCTGCTTTAATTTTTTTGCCAAGTTCTTCCCCCCTCTTACTATTTTTAGTCCATACAGAACCGGTCAAACCGAGATAAGAATCGTTCGCCAAATTTATCGCTTCTTCGTAATCGCTGAATCTCATAACTCCCACTACAGGTCCAAAAGTTTCGTCTATCATTATCTCCATTTCATGAGATACATCAGTGAGGACAGTCGCAGGAATAAAATTTTTATATTTTTTATCATTGGGAATTTTTGACTGAGCAAATAATTTAGCACCTTTTGCTGTTGCATCTTTTAAGTGTCGGTTCACCAGGTCAATTTGCCTTTCAGTTGTCATGCATCCCATATCAGAATCGAAATCATCGCCATAATTAACTTTCAACGTTTCAACCTTCTCTTTCAGTATTTTCATGAACGGATCATAAATTTTATCATGCACGTATATTCTTTCGACTCCCGCGCAAGATTGTCCCGCATTTTGAAATCCCGCCCAGAGAGCACCCATTGCAGCCCTGTATGGATCTGCATCCTCGCATACAATCATAGCATCGTTACCACCGAGTTCGAGTGTGACGGGAATTAAATGTTTGGCTGCCTTTTCCATCAAATATTTTCCAACGGGCACGGATCCTGTAAAAAATATTTTATCAACACCGCAGTCTATAAAGGCATCGCCGGCAATTTTACCTGGTAGATTGATGTAATTAAAAACTCCGACCGGCAGTCCGGCGAAGTCAATTGCCTCCTTAAGGATCAATCCAACCATCTGTGTTTCAGAAGCGGTTTTTAGAATTACAGAATTTCCGGCAAGGAGAGCCATAATAACTTCGGAGATGGGAATTGACAAAGGATAATTCCACGGCGATATTATTCCAATAACTCCAAACGGCTGATGAATTATTTTACTCCGTTTATTAATAAGTATGAAATTTCCACCGCTGAGTTTTTTTTCTTTTAAAAAATGCGGGGCATTTTTGCAGTAATAGGAAATTGCCATAGCTGCCGGCATAATTTCCGTAGCCAATGCGTCTACCCTTGTTTTGCCGGTATCCCGCGATATTACTTCAGAAATTTTTTCGCTATTCTCAACTAAATAGTCTCTAATTTTAAGAATGTAACGGCATCTATGCTTAACGCGAATTTCACTCCAATTTATCTGCGCCTCGGAAGCGCGCTTCTTCATTGACTTCAGTTCTTCCACGGTATGTAAAACTGAAGTTCCTAGTATTTCCCCGGTGGCCGGATTTGCAGATTCTGTGTGCCGGTGCATGATGCCTCTCTTTTTTGATTGAAACGGAATTTCTTATTCTGCATCTAAATTAGATAATTTTTTATAATTTATTCCTGAAAATCAAAATATTTATGGAAATGACTTTACAAGATAGAAGCAATTACCTTAAGGGTCTGCTTATACTGATCGGCAAAGATAAAAAAATCAGTGAATCCGAAAGGGAAAAGCTGATCGAGATATCCGACCTGCTCGGATTCGATCGCAAATTCTGCTCAGAAGCGATTGATGAAATTCTGAACAATGAGTATATAATCGAAGAACCTCCCTTATTCAGCAATATAGAGATAGCCAAAGCGTTTATCAAGGATGGTATCATTCTTGCATTTTCAGATAAAGAACTTCATCTATACGAATTGAACTGGCTGAATTCAATAATTGAAAAAAACAGGATTGAGCCGGGCTGGGGATTGAATGAGTTTGATAGACTTAAAAAACACTTATCCGAGAAAGCAAATGTTAAACCTCCGTATGAAATTTCGATTCTGCTTAAGAAGGGTGAGGTAATCTAATTCTATCTTCTTTTCCTGGGTTTTCTGAAAGGCTTTTTAACTTCTTTGTTACTTCCCTTCTCAGTATTTTTTTTCTGATATGCTTCAGGTATCGGTTTTAGCAATTCCTCATCAGGAAAAACACATTCAATTTTTTTGCCCAGATATTCTTCCAACTTTTGAATTTCATAAGAATCTTCTTCATCGGCAAAATTTATAGATATTCCGGAAGCGCCTGCGCGGCCTGTTCTTCCTATTCTATGTACATATTCTTCCACGTCCTGAGGCATGTTATAATTTATCACATGCGTAATTCCAGCAACATGAATTCCGCGCGACGCAACATCGGTTGCAACAAGCACGCGTACTTTTCCTTCCCGGAATCTCTCGAGCCGTTTTATTCTTTGCGTTTGATCCACATCGCCGGACAATAGAGCGCAGCTTATTCCGTACATCTCAAAAGTCTCTTTTAATTTGCGCGCGTGGTCTCTTCTGTTTGCAAAAACAAGTACACGCTCAAGATTCTTCTGCATTATCACGTTATAAATAAGTGTAGGCTTCTCTGCAATTGTAGTTATGTAAGTAATCTGCTCTACGGATGGAACCGCAATCTCTTCAGGTTTTACGGAAACCTCGAATGCCTTCCTTGTCCACGATTCCGCCAAATATTTAACATCGTTTGTCAATGTCGCACTGAAGAACATTGTCTGTCTCTTTGTTTTTACAGGCACCTTGCTGACAATCTGCTTCACAGATGGAATAAATCCCATGTCGAGCATTCGATCTGCCTCATCAATAATAAGAATTTCCACTTCACGTAAGTCAACAATTTTTTTCTTCATAAAGTCGATGAGACGGCCCGGAGTGCATATAAGAATATCGCAATTCTCTGTTTTAAGTTTCTTCTGTTGTTTCTCGTAGTCAATTCCGCCCAGAAGCGCCAGTATTGAAATATCAACATATTTGCCTAACGCTCTTGCATCCTTTTCGATCTGTAAAACCAATTCGCGAGTCGGAGCAAGAATGAGAGCTATGGGAGTACCGTGTTTTCTCTTTTTATCCGGTGAGATTTTTAGAAAATGATTAAGAATCGTGACAAGAAAAGCAGCTGTTTTTCCGGTTCCTGTTTGCGCCTGAGCTGTTACATCTTCTCCTGTCAATGATTTGGGAAGCACTTCCGATTGCACCGGAGTGCAGTATTTGAATCCCAGATCATAGACTGCATGGAGAATCTCTTTTGAAATATCCAGATCATGAAAGCGTGTCTTTCCGGTTTCTTTTGGGACAACAAAAACTGAATCATCCCAGGGTTCATTCTTTTTAATCTCTTTCTTAAAACCGGGATTTTCTTTCCGTAGAGGTTTGGCTGCTTCTTTCTGAGCACCTGCTTTGTTATTTTTTTTATTAACCGTTTCAATCTGCCCGGGCTCCTTTTTTCTCCTCTCCTGATGTATTGATTTTCTAATGTTCGGAGACTTTTTCAGGTCGGGTTTGGAATCAGATTTAGGATTGTTATTTGCTGGAGATACAGACTTCTTTTTAGAACCGTAAAGGTTTCTGATTTTGTCGAATATTTTTTTTAACAATTGGGAATATTTCTTTTTACTGATTGATGCACAATTAAATTATTAAGTGCGGAAAGGGGGGGATTCGAACCCCCGTGGCGCAAATTGCGCCAAACGGTTTTCGAGACCGCCGCATTCAACCACTCTGCCACCTTTCC
>JAKAMT010000012.1 GCA_021812705.1 Bacteroidota bacterium
TGACGGATTTTTTCTCGCTCAGAAATTCAGAAAGGAGAAAATATCTACTCCGATACTTATGTATACGTCCGTCTCTAAAGCTTTGGGACTCGATTTCGGAAAAAATGAGATGGTTCCGGTTGATGACTTTGTTGAAAAACCGATTTCGCCCGATGAGTTAGTAAAAAAAGTTGAAGCCTTGTTGCACAAAACGAAGGAGAAAAAGTGATGCTCGTTCTAGAAAAAAATGCAATGACGGAAGAGATTGAACTCCTCGTTCATAAGTATGGAAAATTGCGTTCATCACTGCTTCCGATTCTCCAGGATATTCAGAGAAAACACAACAGCATTCCCGATTTTGCACAGCAGGAGGTAGCCCGTCTTTTGGATATACATCCTGTTGAAGTCTTCAGCGTAATCTCTTTTTATTCATTCCTTAATACGGAGCCGAAAGGAAAAAATATTGTCCGCCTCTGTCAAACAATCACTTGCGATATGGCCGGCAAAACAGGCGTTGCAAAAGCGCTTGAAAGAGAATTGGGAATAAAATTCGGAGAAACCACCAAAGACAATAAATTTACGCTCGAATATGTCAACTGCCTCGGCATGTGCGATCAGGGTCCGGCTCTTCTAGTCAATGAAAGGGTCTATCCTAAAGTGACTCCTGAAAGAGCTGTTCAAATAATCGGCGAGGTGAAATGATGGAAAAGAAAGAGAGGAAAGGAGCCGTGTTATTCTCCGCGTATAAAAGGGGAGATGGAATAAAAAAAGTATTGGCCAAATCCAGAGAGGATGTGCTTCTGGATATTCGCGAATCTAAATTGAAAGGCAGAGGCGGCGCGGGATTTCCAACTGCAACAAAATGGATGATGGTTGCCGCGGCAAATTCGGAAACGAAATATATTATATGCAATGCCGATGAAGGTGAACCCGGAACATTCAAAGACCGCGTTCTTCTATTGGAGTATCCCGAATTGGTCTTTGACGGAATGGTTATAGCCGCTTATATCATTGGCGCTAAAAATGGAATCGTTTATCTCCGCGGCGAATATGAGTATTTGAAAAAATCTCTGGAAGATTACTTAGAGTCGATGAGAAAAGATAATCTGCTGGGTCAGAATATTCTTTCGAAAAAAGGATTTGATTTTGACATCACGATTAGAATGGGGAGCGGAGCTTATGTTTGCGGCGAAGAAACAGCGCTTATAGAATCACTCGAAGGAAGCAGAGGAGAAGCCAGAAACCGTCCGCCTTTTCCGGTTACAACCGGATACATGGGGCATCCTACAACCGTCAATAACGTTGAAACGCTTGCTTCAATACCGCACATCGTATCAAAGGGAGGAGAGTGGTTTAAGAAAAACGGAACTGATAAATCGACGGGATCAAAATTATTTTCTGTCTCGGGCGATTGCAGGAAACCCGGAGTGTATGAATTGCCCTGGGGGACAAAAATTTCAGATCTTTTGAAAATAGTCGAAGCGGAAGATAGTAAAGCCGTTCAGGTTGGCGGCGCTTCCGGTTTCTGCATTCCCAAATCCCAGTTTAACAGAACTCTGGCTTACGAAGATGCCGCTACAGGCGGATCAATTATCATCTTCAACGAGTCACGGAATATGCTGCACATTCTCAAAAACTTTATGGAATTCTTTGTTGAGGAATCATGCGGGCAGTGCACTCCGTGCAGAATCGGTAATGTGAAACTGCTGGAAGGAATCAGGATGATCGAAAAAGGAGAGTACACTTTTAATTATATGAATCAGTTGAAGGATCTGGGAAGAACAATGCAGGTCGCATCAAAATGCGGATTGGGCCAGTCAAGCCCGAATTCTTTCATCTCAATTCTGGAAAACTTTAAAGATGAAATTTTCAACGGCAATGGAGGAAATAATGGAAAGTAAAGATAATTTGAGAGTCCCCGGAAGTCAGAAGCCGTTGACAATCGAAAAACCGTCGGATCTGAATACAATAGGCGGAACAGTCTCGGTTGAAATAAATGAAAAGAAAATTACAGTGCCTTTGGGAACGACTATACTTGAAGCTTGCAAGATGAGCGGTATAAGCATACCAACATTGTGCAATCATGAAGATCTTTGCGTCGCGGGAGTCTGCAGAATCTGCGTTGTGGAAGTTGAAGGGATGAGAACTCTACAGGCATCGTGCGCATTTCCTATAACGGCGCCAATGAAGATTAGAACATCAACTCCGATGGTGCGAAAGGCGAGAAGAAATATTATCGATCTGATGCTCAGCGAACATTACGGAGAATGCTATTCCTGCTTCAGAAATGGCAAATGCGAGCTTCAGGCTCTCGCTAAAGAGTACGGGGTGGACAGTTATACTTACGGACATGTTTCAAAACCAAAATATGAAATAGACAAGTCTTCTTACTCTGTTATCCGTGACATGAGCAAATGCGTATTGTGCAAAAGATGCGTTAGAACATGCATCGATCTTCAGGAAGTTGGAGTTCTGGAAGCGGTTGATCGCGGAGATAAAACACATATAAGCACTTTTCTAAATAAACCGCTAAATGATGTTATCTGCATTAATTGCGGTCAGTGTATAAACCGTTGTCCAACAGCTGCCCTACGAGCTAATGATCCTTCAGACGAAATTTGGGCTGCAATTGATGACCCCAAAAAACATGTGATCATTCAGACGGCCCCGTCACCACGCGCGGCAATAGGAGAGGAATTCGGTTTGGGTGCCGGGCATTCCATGACCCGCGAATTGAATACGGCTCTCAAAAGAATCGGTTTCGACAAAGTCTTCGATACAAATTTTACCGCGGATCTTACCATTATTGAAGAAGGTACAGAACTTATTCTAAGACTCTACAAAGCTCTTGTTAAAAAAGAAGATGCGGCGCTTCCGCAATTTACATCGTGCTCTCCCGGCTGGGTAAAATTTATTGAACATTACTATCCGGATTATTTGGATAATCTCAGTTCGGCAAAATCTCCGCAGCAGATGTTCGGCGCGCTGATAAAAACATTCTATGCACAAAAAGCTGGTATAGATCCATCGGATGTTGTATCCGTAGCCCTCATGCCGTGCTCTGCAAAAAAATTCGAATGCAACCGGCCTGAAATGCATGCAAGCGGATTTAAAGATGTGGACTACGGCTTGACCACGCGCGAGATGGCAAAAATGATTCGGGAAGCGGGAATCAATCTTCCTGAGATGCCTAAAAGCGATTTTGACGATCCATTCGGCGAAGCTTCAGGCGCTGGATTGATTTTCGGCGCAACCGGAGGCGTTATGGAAGCAGCAATCCGTTCTGTCGTTGAATTCGTGCTCGGCAAAAAGACCGAGGACATCTTCGAAAAGGCAAATATTATTCCTCTCCGCGGTTTCGACGGCGTTAAATATATGGAGATACCCATCGGCAATGAAGTTGGAGAAGTGCCCGACATTATTAAACATTTAGTGCCCGACTGGAATTGGCTGAAAGGTGCAACTTTAAAAATCGCAGTTGCACACGGCACGGCTAACGCAAAGAAAATCATGGATAATATAAAAGCAGGCGGTAAATTTTCTGAATGCCATTTTATTGAATTCATGGCATGCCCGGGCGGATGTATCGGCGGCGGCGGACAACCTATCCCCACCACACCGGAAATCAGAAAACTGAGAGCCAAGGCAATATATGCTGAAGATGAATCGCTTGAGTTGAGAAAGTCGCACGAAAATCCTAACGTTGTAAAAATTTATAACGAATTTTTGACTGACGGACCGTGCGGTCATCAATCTCATAAATTGCTTCACACTCATTATACTAAACGGGGCAGATATATTGCCTGATTTTTTTAATGGGGCTGTCTCAAAAGTACTTTTTTATTAATAAATAGCCCACAGATCTGCCTGCCGGCAGGTGACGCGGATTGATACGGATTTTAGCGGATTATTTATTGATTAACTACTTTTGAGACAGCCTTTAATTAATTTTATAAGATGGACGAAAGCACTGAAAAAGAGAATTGGTATCTGGGAATTTTCTATTATAACCCGATAAACAAACGCATCTTTGTACCTAAACGGATAGGAATTGGCTGGACTTTGAACTTTGCGCGCTGGCAATCAATTTTGGTTCTGACACTCTTACTAATGTTAATTGCTTTTACTATTTTGAAACCGTTACTTTAAATTATTGAGCACAAGCAGGTTCTTCAAATATTTAGCAATTAACGCGCAGATTCTCTGAAGAATATATATGTTGAATTTAGTTCCTGATTGGGCGCAGCAGTACGGTGAATTCTGGCGGGCCATACGGTTAAGAAATATGTGGCTCATCAAGCTCCGCTATATGGCTGTTATTATTCTATTCGGCTTCCTGCTTACAGGCGAATACCTTTTTGATTTTCAACTTACCCAGAGACAGGTAACTGCAATATCGGTTTTATGTTTTATCATTCTCGCTTACAATATTGTTATTCAATCTTTGCGGGGCTATGTAAGCGTAAATGCCGAGGCTTTTAATGCTCTTCATCTCTCATTGCTTCAAATAATTCTTGACCTTACCGCGCTTATGTTCCTGGTGTATTTCACGGGTACGCTTGAATCGCCTCTCTATATGTTTTTTATTTTTCACATGATAATAGGCAGCCTTATTCTGCCCGGCTACATAGTTTATTTTACGGCAGGAATAATATCCGGAATGATGGCTCTTCTTACTTTTCTGCAGCGATACAAAATTATTGAAAGCCATATCATAAAAGGATTGTATGTGGGCAACCGTCCCAACACATTTATGTACGATCTTCTATTCATTATTATTTTTTCAATAATGCTTTTTATCTCAGTTTATATTGCCAATAAAATTGCGCATCAGCTTTACAAAAGGGAACAGCAGCTCAGAAATTCCCTGGCAAAATTAAATGAGGCTGAGATAACAAAGCAGAAATACACAATTGGAATTGTTCACGAAATTAAAACTCCTATCACAGCAGTACAGTCTATCATTGAACTTATTAAAAACGGTTATGTGGGATCAATAAGCGATGAAGTGGCCCAGAAATTAAACCGCGCACAAATCAGATCCGAAGAAGCTCTTCAGCTTATAAAGAATGTTCTGAACATCTCAAAACTTCGGCTTTTGGATATAAGTTTATCGGATGATATAATCATTTCCGAGACCGTTAATTCTATTGTGGAAGCGCATTCCGAAATTATAAATCTGAAATCGATTACAGTTTCTCTGATGGATAAAAGGAAAAACGACCGCCGTCTCAGATCTGATAAAATATTATTCAGTCTGGTAGTGTCTAACATTCTTTCAAATGCGCTGAAGTATGTGGGCGAAAAAGGGAAGGTTGAAATAAATGTTTATGGCGATGATGAAAAAATATTTTTAGAGATCAGTGATAATGGAATTGGTATTCCCGGCCAAGAGAAGGAAAAAATATTCGATCAGTTCTACAGGGCATCGAATATTGATAAGTCATTGCATGAAGGGACCGGGATGGGGCTCGCAGTCGTGAAGGAGATAATCGTTAAACTTGGCGGCGTTATAGATGTGATAAGTCCTTCTCATCTAGGGACAGAAAATAATCCCGGCACAACATTTAAAGTAATGATTCCTTATAAAGTGAAACAGAATGAATATGATATATTTGTTGTTAATGATGAGGATTACTTAAAAAACAAAGATAGTTTGTAGGAAAACTTTTTTTAGCAGATTCAGCGTCTTTAAGATCTTTAAAAATTCCGTACACAGTAGACCCGCTTCCCGACATAAGTGCGAATTCTGCCCCGAGACTGTAGAGATCTTTTTTTATCGTTTCAATCTCAGGATGGATCTCGAACACATGTTTTTCAAAATCATTAGTAACGGTATCTTTCATTAAACCGTAATTCAACTTTTCATTTTGAATAAGAGAACGATAATCCGGTTGATAGTTTTTAGGAATAATATTTTTAAACGCTTCCTTCGTGGGCACGTTTATCCGTGGATTTATTATCAGAATCGGTTCTGTAATTTCCAAGTCGACACGTTCAAGAATTTCGCCGCGTGATGTTCCTATGGCTGGAAGTGACCTGAGAAAAAATGGAACGTCTGATCCAAGTTTCAGAGCCAGATCCAGCAGATGATCGCTTTTTAAATTAAGCCGGAATAATTCATTAAGAGAAATTAATGCCGCTGCTGCATCAGAACTCCCGCCCCCCAATCCTGCCTGAGATGGAATATTTTTAATCAGATCTATTTTTGCGTTTAATTTTTTGCCGCTAACTTGTTCCAGCAGGTTTTTCGCCTTCACCACCAGGTTCTCCTCTCCGACCGGGAGAGACGGATCGCTACATTTAAAACTGAATTCACTGCTCAATTCGAAAGTGAGCATATCAAAAAGATCTTTGATGGGATAGAATAGGGTTGAGAGATTGTGAAATCCGTCCTCCCGCTTCGACAAAACGGAGAGGCCGATATTAATTTTTGCAGGTGCTTTGATCTCAATATATCTCACTGAACAGCTCCTTAAGTTCTTTTGTATGATCCGGATTTGAGCCACAGCAGGAACCGGCAAATAGCGGCTCGAATTTAAGCAGAGGAATCACTCCTTTCGCATATTCATCCCCTTCGATTCCGCATTCCAATTTTGCATTCCCGATCTCATTTTTGCCGCAGTTGAAATAAAAACCCCACCTCTCGGGGAGTGAAAACTGATTTAAATATTTCTCGAAACTCTTTTGTTTTATACAGTTAAAACCGATCACTTCAGGAGAATATTCTAATACAAGATCTACTACAGCGTTCAGATTCTCTCCGCTTAGAATCTTTAGATCTTCATCAAAATATAGATTCATAGCGAAGGGGAGAGAGTTCTCCGAACAAAATTTTGAGATCAATAAAATTTCATCTAAATGACTTTGTGTTTCATTCCAGATAATATCGCAGCCGGCCTCCCAAAGAAACTCGATATGATTTTTGTGGTTGAATTCCAGTTCGCTGTAGTGCAAAGTGCGTTCACGCTGATAACAGTCCTCAGCGGGAGCATTAGAGCCTGCAACTATAATCTGATGATTGCCTCTGGCTTCAATTGCCGCAGATACTCCAATTTCAACAAATTCTTTGTTAGAAATCTTTAGACCGGATTTGGAGAAAACAGAAGGATTAGTTCTGAAAGTGTTTGTGGTGATGATCTCTGCTCCGGCGGCAATATACTCTTTGTGAATATCTTTGACTGCTTTTAAGTCGGTTAGATTTGCAAAGGATGACCAGAGATTTGTATCAAGCGGAAAATTCCTTTCGCTCAAAAGACTTCCAATTGCGCCGTCGAGAATTAAGGGACGGGCTTTAATGGCATGAAATTCAATAAGATTAATTCTTCGCCGGATCACTTTTAAGTCTGTCGAAATAATTCACGGTTTCGTTCACAATCTTTTCCAGGTCGATCATCTGGATACATTCGAGATTATAAGGACAGGATTTCTTCCAGCATGGAGCGCAGAAAAGATTCTCAGGAAACAACTTAACACCTCTCTCATACAAATCAATTTCCGTCCAGCAGCTTAATCCGAACCACGCGATAACGTATTTTTTAAGTGCGATTGCCAGATGCATACCGAAGGAATCTCCGGTAATAATCACCTGCGGAATACTCTCATAACAGGCGCCTCTTCTAACTCCATCTTCGGTGGGAGTTAAAATCACTTTCCCGGGAAACTGCTCTGCAATTGTTCTATTCCTCTCGGTATCCTCTGGACCGCCCAGGAGCATTATTTTATACCTGTTATAAGAGAGAAATTTTTCAATTAACGCCACGTGCTGCTCAACAGTCATTTTCTTATTCGGAAAAAGAAGCGAACAGCCGGTATTAAAGCCAATGATCATATCCGAATCATTTACTCCGACGCTATTTTTATAATCCTTAATAAAAATTTCTTCCTCTTTTGTGAAATGAAAAACATAATCGTCCCGGTTGTAATTAAGATTAAAAGTTTCCGCGAGATAATCCTGACCGAATCTTTGATTAACTCTGAATTTGAGGTGGTCGTCCATTCCTAATCTATAATTATAATTAGCGCCCTCATTGAGGGGAATGATCTGTCCGTTTCCGTTGATCCCGAAACCGAGTCTCTCTTTAGCGTTCACCTGCATGGTTAAAGCGCCCGACCGCTGGGATTTGTCAACATTCATCACTAAATCGAACTCAATTGAATTCAGTATGGAAAGCGATTCGAAATCATATTTGAGTACTCTATCTATGTAGGGATTGTTTTCTAACAGCCCGGCTGCGATTTTAAGTGTTATCCAGTAGATGGTAGAATCGGGATACTTCTTTTTTAGAGAGGGCAACTGTGCTGTCGTCATGAGCACATCTCCCATCGCGTCTAAATTTACAATCAGAATTTTCGTGCCGAAGGGCTTGCATTCTTTGCATCCTTCTTCTAGGCAGTTGTGTCCGGGAAAGCAGGGTTTATAGCCGGTAAAGTTTTTACAATCTGGAATTTGCTGATTCATATTATCCCTTATGGAAATAAAATTTTTCAAAAAATGGTATTAATTTATTTTCAACTTCTTCCACTGAAATATTTTTCAGGGTGGGCTCTTCTGTGACTACGCAATCGAATTCCGACTTATAAGGAGTCCAGATCTTGTCGGATGTCTGAAAATGAACATACAAGCCGAACATAGGCAATTTAAAAGCGGATGCTACATGAATAATTGAAGTATCAGGAGTAATAAGAAAATTCAGAAATGGGAGCATGGCGCAGAATTCATCAAATGTTGGGCGGTAGAATATTGGAATTCCGGCAGAGGCAATCTGGGCGGCGCTTTCAAGATCTTTTTCGCTGCAGAGGAGAATAAGATTTACATCGTACAGTTTAAGCGATTCGATTATTCTGCTGAACTTTGAGGCGCCCCAGAACCGCGCATCGCTTCCTGCGGAAATGTTAATACCCACTAAAAATTTTTTTGCTGCAAAATGATTTTTAAGGTAATCCGATACCGACCGCACAGATTCGACTTTTGGTTCATAAACGATATTTAGTTCACCGGAATTTACATTCAATCCGAATAATTTTTTAAACTCCAGTACACGGTCTACCACATGAAATTTGGATGGATCTATTTTAGGAACCGTATGCGTGTAAAGCTTGAAATTGCCTTTCCGCAGACCGAATTTATACTTGCATTTTGAAAACGCGATCAGATAACTCACAGTCGTGGAAATATCGTCGTGGAGATCAACAATCGCATCTAACTGAAGTGTATTGATCATCTTTATCAAAGACCTTATACCGTGCACATTTTTTCTGTAAACGATAATTTCATCGGCAAGTTTTGCATTTTCAAAAATAAAATAGTTCTGGTTTCCGGCAAGTAAAAATACCTTGCAGCCGATCTGTTCTTTTATCTCTTTAAGCAGGGGAGTGGTTACGAGTGCATCGCCGATCCTGTTCAGTCTTATAAAAAGAATTCTGGAATCCTTTGTTATAACCGGCGAGTCATTCCTGTTGGCATTCCATCTGAAGATGAGGAGCAAACGGAGTAGCAGATGACGGAGAAGTATCTCAATTCTTTTCACTATTCAGCTTGATCTTATTTTTTAAAATGAGAGAATCAACTTTCTCAATCACCCTTTCAATCTTGATGTCCATAAAACATTCGTGATTTTTAGGGCAGTCAAGAAGATTACATTCAAGACAATCTAATCCTTCCACCCTCAGCCATTCGTTTTGCTGGCCGAAGGGACCTTGCATGTACGGACTGGTAGGTCCGAACAGTCCCAGAACCGGAGTCCCAACCGCCGTTGCAATGTGCATCGGTCCGCTGTCATTTGCTATAAGGATCGCGCAGCGTGCTATCATTGCCGCAAGTTCCTGTATTGTTGTAGATGGTGCAAGTATGGAGCGGTCTCCAAGAAGATTGTAAATTTTTTGCGCATCTTCTTCGTCAGATTTTCCCCACAGGATTATTATTTTAGCGTTGAATTTATCTATAAGCGCGTTTGCAATCTCAACAAATTTTTCAGGATCGCATTTCTTAGAGGCCCAGCCGCCGGTGGGGCATATGCCCACCACAAAATTATTTTTTATGTAATTCTCTCTCATGTATTTCTCGGCCACCGACTGGGCGGATGGAGAAATGAAATATTCCAAACTTTTATACGAATTATGGATCCCCAGACTTTTGAGCATTTCAAGATGCAGAATTGCAGAGTGATGCTTATCCCTTTCCTCCGGCCCTAATAAATTATAAGCGTATCGTCTTCCTCTGTACGGAAATCCTGCACGGTATTTTGCTCCGCTGAAGAAAGCAACAAGCGCCGTAGATGGATTAGAAAAAAAATCGAGGACAAGATCATACTTCCGTCTTCTAATTTTAAGGATCAAAGCTAGCTTTTTCCAAAAATTTGTCCGGTCGAAAATTAGTACATCATTTATTTCTTTCAATCCGGAGAGACCGGGCTGCGACGGGAATTCCACCAGATAATCGATCTGCGTTTCCGGAAAGTCATATCGGAGATTTTCAATTACGATTGTCGAAAGAACAACATCGCCTATTCCGCGGAGTTTGATGATGAGGATCTTCTTAATTTTTTTTTTATTTAGACTTATCAAAGTAAGGCCGAATTAATTGATTAAAATAATACGGAATTGTTCGGACGGGATAGTAACTTTATGCCTTTCATTTCCGCATCTAATTTACAAATAAACAGATTTTGCATCAATCTGATGAACGGTTAAATCTATGATATTCGTGAATCATTCCACTATTCATCAACCTGAATGCAATCTTTTGGAATTTCAGGTTTAACAAGAAGCACTTCCTCTTTAATGAGCGACACCTGACCAGGCTCATGACGCGAATTTTTATTTACGTATTTTTTAAGAGTGTATGAAACCGGAGCCAGTTTTGAAGTCTTGGCTTTGCTGTAAAATGCGGCCAGAGACGCCGCTTTAAGAAGAATAGATTTGGGAACCGGCTCTTTAGTCTCGTTTATCCGTAAGACCACATGCGAACCCGACACGCTGCGCGCGTGAAACCAGAAATCATTCTGCTTCGCAAAACGCGTGGTAAGCATGTCGTTGTTCCTGCTGTCCTTGCCTACGTATACATCATATTTACCCGCAATGACAAAATGCCGGAAGTTCGGCCTATCAATCTTATCTTCCTGAGTTTTTATCTGGTCGCTCATCTTCAATTCTTTTTTTATCCCGGCCAATTCATTATGATCGGCCGCGAGTTCAAATTTATCTCTTATTTTTATCAAACTCTTTAATTTTTCGGATGCGGCCGAAAAAAGTTCTTTCGATTTTTCGTACTCTATCTTCTCATCTTTGGATTTTTCAAAATAGCGGTCAATATTTTGGCTCGGAGACATTTTTTCGTCAAGAACTATTTTATGAGAATTGATTTCAACATCCTTCATCCCTTTCCTCAGATTATCGCGGTTCATCTGAAGCAGGGCAGCCCAGTTGCGGTACAATTCTTCTTTGCTCCCGGACTCCACTCTAATTTTAAGACTGTTTAGTTTGGATGCAGTAATCTCAATCTCTCTTGTTAAGTAGCCTTCAATCTGTTTCCTTAAACTTTGGATATTGGACTTTGAATACCCGAGAGAAAAATATTTATGAAGAGCTTCGAAATAGCTTTCATAATTGGAAGAGACTTGTGTACTGTTCAATATAAAAGATTCCGGTTGAAATAAAGCTCTCCCTCTTTTTTCATCAAAATGTACTTCAATTTTGCCGTTCAGTATTTCATCGATAATACTTTTGATTCCAGTCTTTAAATCTCCTTTTTTCTTTTCAGCTTCGCCCAAAATATCTTTCCCGATGAACGGCAGTTTTTTTACCTCCGCATCCGTTAAATCGTCATCAACCAGCGATCCGAAATCGAAGGAAGCATTTAAAAAATTTATCGAATTTATCTCATCCAATAATTCTCTTCTTTCTTTCTCATCGAGTTTATGGAAGGATACTATCTTTTCACTTTTATCTATAAAGACTGCCGTACTCTTACTTCCCCTGAAGAGTATAATCAATGATCCGGTTGAAAGATTGAATTTTATTATCCTATCTCCGCTGGCTATCTGCACTGAATTAACTTTACAGGGTAGATAGTCCTGGAAAAAATTCACTGTATTTTTTTTTGCTTTATAATGTTCATCCTTAACAGCTATAAAAGGATTTTGGCTGGCAGTTGAAATTATTAAATGAAAATTTTGAGCATCACGAAGAGGTACTCTCAAAAATAATTTGTCTTTCTCCTGAGTATAAGCTTCTGTGATAAAAGATTCTCTTGTAAGTGAATCTAACTGGCGGGCACATCTGCACAAATAAAAATAATTTTTGTACATAATTTGAACGGAAAATAATAATGCGCTTACAATTATTGTCCGCTTTTTCTCCCTCTCTCGTTTCTGGTCATCTCGAATACATCAGTTAAAACTTTTTCATCAGTTTCTGCAAAAAATTTACCTCTGCGTCCGTATACGATTTTTGCTACATCCAGAGATTTGCTTAAGTCATAAGTTCTGAGAAAATCTGATCCGCCCCAGCTGAAAGAGGGGATATAACGGGGAGGGAATCCGGAGCCGAAAATATTGCATGATACTCCTACAATAGTGCCGGTATTGAACATCGTATTAATAGCCGTTTTAGAATGATCTCCCATAATAAGTCCCAAAAACTGAAGCCCCGTGTTAACCGGCTTCCCATTTAAAAGAACCGAAATATTTTCATAATTATTTTTTAAATCGCTGTTATTGGTATCTGCTCCAAAATTAATCCAGCTCCCTAAGTAAGCATGACCTAGAAAGCCGCCGTGCTGTTTGTTAGAGAAAGAATGGATAATTGAATTCTCTATCTCTCCGCCGACTTTGCACATTTCACCGATGCTCGTTCCGTGATAAATAACCGCACCGTTTTTTACAGTGCTGTTTTTTCCAATGTATGCGGGACCCTGGATAAAACAGTGAGACATTATCTGAACATTTTCATCTATATATATCGGTCCGGTGCTGGCATCCAGGTATACAAACGGATCGATTGAACAATTTTTGCTGATAAAAATATTTTTCCTGTTATTAAAAACTACATTGCTGAATCTCCTTGGTGAAGATTTTCTTCTCAATTTAGTTAGTCTCTTGAAATCGTTTTCTATTTCGTCTTCGTTTGAACTTATCAGATCCCAGAGGTACTTTAAAAGATTGCCAGTTCTAAGATCAATTCTCTTCTCATCCAGCCCAGAAAAATCAATATAGTCTCCGGTATCATTGTTCAATGATGCAATTTTGTCTCCGCTCATGCATGCCGCAAGAATAACGCCGTCTGAATCTACAAGTGATGAATTGGGAGTTAACTTTTTTATTTCGTCCGAAATGGTTTTGTTAATTAAAAGTCTTCCATTTATAAAAAGTATCTCATTCCCGGTGAAATTGTTAACGCTCAGCGCCGGATTCATCTCTTTCAGATGGGCTTCCAAAAATTTGCGCGTATGAAGAATAATCGGACTCTGAGGAAAATAGGAGATTATTTTTTCCCGCAGAGTTGAAATTCCGAATAGAAGCTCATACACCGGACGTGTATAGGTAAGGGGTAAAAAATTTTCAGTTCCAGCATCCTCGAATAAGCATATCTTTTTTTTCATTGCGACCGTCAATATTGTCTTGTATTTGCGTAATAAATTAATCAAAAAAACTCGGATTAAGCAAAATAGAAAATAATCTTTGCGGAATTCTATAAATTCAGTAATGCCGGTGGACTCAGAGCATGCATCCGAACCTTCACCTTATTTTCATTCATTATTTTGTGAAAAGTACTGAGTTTAATATATTAGTTACATGAAAAAACCGTCAAAAAATTTCAAAAAGAAAGCGCTTACAGTTCTGCTTCTGGCGATAGCCGTGATGATCATTTTCGATTACCTTATTCTTCCATTCTATGTTAGCGGAACTGAAGTTAAGGTGCCTTATGTTCTCGGCAAGAACAAAGACGAAGCGATTAAAATGCTAAAAGACGCCAATCTGAATCCGATTGTCCAGACATCCCGCTTCGATCAAAAATATCAGAAAGACCAGATTATTTTTCAGAAACCTTCTCCAAACTCTATAGTTAAGGAGAATAGAAGAATTTATCTCACTGTTTCCGGAGGAGAACCGCTGGTCAAAATTCCTTCAGTCATAAGCAAAACTATCAGGGATGCTTCAATTACTTTTGAAAGGTTCGGATTGCTTATAGGCAGAATCGATTCAGTTGAATCTGAATTCCCGGCAAACGTGATTGTGGAACAGCAGTATCCCGAGGGAAAAGAGATTCCTAAAGGATCAAAAGTGAATTTGAAAATAAGTATCGGTCCTAAGGAAGGAATGGTTCGGGTCCCTAACCTGCTTAACAAATCTTTGAATGAGGCGGAAAGAATTTTAAAATCGTTGTCCTTAAGAATTGGAAATAAGATCTACATCAATTCACCTAATTTTTTACCCAACACTGTTTTTGAACAGGATCCGAGCGAAGATGTCTTGGTAAAAATAGGCGACAGCGTGAATGTAGTGCTTACACAAAGCAAGGTAAATGAGAAAAAATGAAAAGTAAAAAAATTTTAGCGCCTTCAATTCTTACTGCTGATTTTTCAAATTTAGCCCAGCAGATTCGGTCAGTTGAGCTTGGCGGTTCTGATTGGATTCATTGCGATATAATGGATGGAAAATTTGTCCCCAATCTCACGTTCGGTCCGGTTGTGGTGAGTTCTATCCGAAAAATTACAAAGCTTCCCATCGATGCTCATTTAATGATTAAAGATCCTGATTCGCTCATCGAAAAATTCGTTCAGGCAGGGGCTGATTGGATAACAGTGCATCAGGAAGAAGTTGTGCATCTCGACCGCACTCTTAATTTGATTCACTCCTTGGGCGCCAAGGCCGGTGTTGCAATAAATCCTTCAACGCCTGTTGCATCGCTATCCGAAATTATTCATCTGGCAGATATGATTTTGGTGATGTCCGTAAATCCGGGTTTCGGCGGACAAAAGTTTATTGAATACTCCTACCGAAAAATTGAACAGTTGGACAAACTGCGCAAAGAGAATTCAGCAGATTTTTTAATTCAGGTTGACGGCGGAGTGGGTGCCGGCAATATTAAAAAGCTCTGCGACACAGGATGCGACGTGTTTGTGGTCGGAAATGCTATCTTCGGAAAAGATAATATTACTGCATCTGCAGTGGAGCTTAAAAATCTGATCTCGTAATTAGATTATTTACACTACTTTTCTTTATCCATTCCATTTATTTTATTTATTTTGAGAATGAGATTCCCGAATTTCATGTCCTGTTCGGTAAAAGGCTTAAAGAGGCAATATTGACAGTTCAGATAGTAAATATTTATTATCCCGAAGTTTTTAAAAGGTACAGCGATAAATTTAAAATTTACCGCGATCTATATGAGAAAGATCTGCTTGGATTGGAAATAAGAGGATTAGATTTCAAACTTGCTCAAAGCATAAAAAAAATAGTTCTGGTCAATAATCACATTTGCTACAATACCGGCAAGAAAGGGGATAAAATTTGCGACTTCCTTGTGCTCGGTTCGCTCGGCACATTCAAAGAACTGTCAAAAGAAATTATTTCTACCGGAAATGAAGATCTTGGTTTTAAAGTTTCTCAAACTGTAAAAAACAATGAAGAGTACGAGAACCAAACTCTTGATATAGCGGGCTCTCTTTTCAAAATGAATAAAGCTTATGTCTTGGGAATACTTAATGTAACTCCGGATTCTTTTTCGGATGGAGGACGATATTCAGCGCAAAATTCCGCGGTTCAACACGGAATCAAAATGCTGGAAGAGGGGGCTGATATAATTGATGTAGGCGGTGAATCTACAAGACCGAATGCAGATCCGGTCAGCGAAGACGAAGAGATAAAAAGAGTTGTTCCGGTAATTGAAAATATTCTAAAGTTAAAACCCGATGCTTTAATTTCGGTGGATACTTATAAATCCAAAGTGGCGGAATTAGCCCTCTCTGCGGGCGCGAAAATTGTTAATGATATAAGCGGTTTTGCCGCGGATTCATTGATGCCCGAAACAGTTAAAAAATTTAACGCTGCCGTTGTGCTGATGCACATGAAGGGTAATCCGAAAACAATGCAGATAGATCCATTTTATGATGAGGTTATTTCCGAAATTTATGACCAGCTCTGTGCCAAGGCCGATGCCGCAAGAAAATTTGGGATTAAAAATATTATTATTGATCCCGGAATTGGATTCGGCAAACGGGTGAGCGACAATTATGAAATCATAAAACGGCTGAATGAATTTAAAGGAATTGGTTACCCGATTTTGGCCGGCGTATCAAGAAAATCGTTTCTTGGAAAATCTTTGAATATCGGAGTGGATGAAAGGGAAGATTCAACTCTGATAACGGAAACTATTGCAATTAAAAACGGAGCCAGATTCATAAGAACTCATCAAGTAAAAAATACACTGCAGGCGGTAAAGATTAACGGAATTATTGATAACCCGGATCTTATCTGAAATGACGGAAATATTTAAAATAGGATTTATATCGGTTTCTTTGCTCGATATAATTGATATCGTTCTGGTGACGCTGATATTTTACAAAGTCTATTCCGTGATCAGAGCCACTATAGCCGCGCAAATATTTTATGGAATGATTCTCGTTCTTATACTTGCTCTCCTTGCACAGGCGGCAAATTTTAAAGCGCTGGGATGGCTGCTTAAATTGCTTTCGGATATCTGGGTAATAGCATTTGTAATATTATTCCAGCCGGAGATACGCAGGCTGCTGGTTCTTATAGGCAGAAATCCGTTTGTGCGCATGTTCATTAAGAACGACGGCGCGAATGTGGCAGATGTAATTTCGGAAGCCGCGTTTGAACTTGCACAGCATCAGCACGGAGCTTTGATTGTAATTGAGAGGTCGGTTGGTATTAGAGGTGTTGCGGAAACCGGAGAAATAATTAACGCCAGGCTTTCAAAAAATCTCCTACGCTCCATCTTTTTTCCGAGATCTGCCTATCACGACGGCGCGGTAATCGTCAATAATGAAACGGTGGAAGCTGTCCGCTGCACTTTGCCGCTTTCAAGCGAAACTTCTGTTAACGGAGTTGAACTTGGTATGAGACACAGAGCGGGACTCGGAATATCGGAACAGACTGATGTGATAAGCGTGATAGTTTCTGAAGAAACAGGCAGCATTTCAGTTGCAGAAAAAGGAGAGTTAAAATCGGGGCTCTCTAAGGAAGGATTGCGCAATTATCTTTTTAATGCTATTACTGTATCAAGAAAAAACGGCTTGAAGAATATATTAAGCGCGGTCAAAAAAAATAAATTCAGTACCGGCGAATAAATCCGATAAAAATTTTCTCAGAATGGAAATTATTTATTCCGGGTGAGTGATTTGCAGGAAAATATTTTTAATAATTCATTAAATTAATAAACAGTGTAATTAATCTTTTAACTACGGCGGGTGACAGATGAGACTAAGATATTTTTCACACTCTGCAGTTCAGATAACCGCAAATAACGGAAAGGTGCTTCTTATAGATCCGTTTCTTGACGGCAATCCAACTTCTCCTGTAAAATCGGATGAAGTAAAAGCTGATTACATTATATTGACGCACGCACACGGTGACCATTTAGGCGATTCATTCAAAATTGCCGAACGATGCGGCTCGCTTTTTATTTGTGTTAACGAACTTGCAAATTATTGCGCTTCAAAAGGTTTTAATGCTCACAATATGCACATTGGAGGTGCGCGCAATTTTGATTTCGGCAGAATAAAATTTACTATTGCGCATCACGGTTCCGTTACCCCTGATAATCAGTATGCGGGAGAGCCGGCAGGAGTAGTTTTGACTATCGATGGAAAATCGCTTTATCATACGGGAGACACCGGATTGTTTTACGATATGAAATTGATTGGTGAAATGACTCCGCTTGATTATATGCTGCTTCCCATCGGAGACAATTATACAATGGGAATTGAAGATGCGGTTAAAGCAGTCGAACTTGCAAAACCGAAAACCGCTATTCCTATTCACTACAATACATTTTCAGTTATTGAAAATGACCCTGAGCTCTTTAAGAGCAGAGTCGAAAAAATCGGCTTAACATGCAAAGTGCTGAAATTTGGCGAAGAGATTGAACTTTAATACTATAATTTTGTCTTGGAGTAATACTTCTTTTTATGGCTAAAAAAATTGTTATCGCAAATCAGAAAGGCGGTGTAGGAAAAACCACTACCGCAATTAATTTATCTGCATCCGTTGCAGCTGCGGAATTCAGAACTCTCCTTATCGACATTGATCCTCAGGCTAATTCGACTTCCGGACTCGGCGTTGATAATTATCAGCTTTCGGTTTATCAGACTCTAATAGGCACCGAAAATGTTTCAGACTGCATAATGAACACTTATATGCCGTTCCTCGACATACTTCCTTCCACAATCGATCTGGTCGGCGCGGAGGTAGAATTAGTCTCGATGGATAACAGGGAATTTTTATTGAAGAAAGCGCTTGAGCAAATAGAGGAACGCTACGATTTTATTTTTATCGACTGTCCTCCTTCGCTCGGACTTCTCACATTGAATGCGCTGACTTCGGCAGATTCTGTTTTAATCCCGGTTCAGTGTGAATACTTTGCACTCGAGGGATTGGGGCAACTATTAAACACAATAAACATCGTTAAGAAAAAATTGAATGAGAATCTTGCAATAGAAGGCGTCTTGCTTACCATGTTCGATTCCAGACTGCGTCTTTCCAATCAGGTTGTAGAAGAGGTGAAAAAATATTTCGGCGCAAAAGTATTTCAGACAATCGTCCACCGGAATGTGAGATTATCAGAAGCCCCTTCACATTCAAAGCCTGTCATCCTTTATGATGCAAGTTCAGTCGGTGCCCAAAATTATATTTCATTGGCGTCAGAATTAATTCAAAGAAATAATTTAGAACAAAAGAAGAATATCAATTGAGCAATCTAAAACCCGGACTAGGCAGAGGATTAGAAGCATTAATCAATCCCGTGTCGAAAGATAAAATCGATAATCCCGTTGCACTTTCAAGCAGAGACATTCAGAAAGACGACGGAGTTTCAAATGATGTTTTGGCCAAAATTCCTCTTGGCCAGATATCTCCAAATCCATATCAGCCCAGAACGGAATTCGACCCGGTGGCTCTGGATGAACTGAAAAAATCAATTCTGGAAAACGGATTGATCCAGCCGGTTACCGTACGGCGGGTGCACAAAGAGAAGTATGAGCTTATTTCTGGCGAGCGCCGGCTCCGCGCCTGTAAAGAGATAGGATTGAAAGATATCCCCGCATACATTATTAAGGTAGATACTAAAGAGATGATGCTTGCGCTGTCTCTCATAGAGAATATTCAGCGCGAAAAACTGAACGCGATTGAAGTTGCAACTGCCTACAAGCGATTGATGGATGAATGCAGTCTGTCTCAGGAAGAAATTGCCGTCAGAGTAGGGAAGGATAGAACAACGGTTACAAATACTATACGCCTTCTTAAACTTCCTGCAAAAATTCAGCAGAGCCTAATCAAGAATGAAATCTCCTCAGGGCATGCAAGATCTTTAATTAACCTTCCAAATGAAATTATGCAATTGGAACTGCTGGAGAAAATAGTTAAAGATGGCTGGTCTGTAAGAAAAGTTGAAGATGCAGTACGCAGCTATATAACGGCAAAGAATAAGGAGAAGAAAAAAAATCCCGCCCCGCAGAACAGCGTAAATACTCTTTCTCAGCGGGATCTTGAAAGCAAACTCCAGGGCATAATGGGCACAAAAGTGATCTGTAAACAGAAAAAAAATGGCGCCGGAGAATTAATTATAGAATATTATTCATTGGATGAACTTGAGAGATTATTTGAACTCTTTGAAATCATCGGCAAGAATTATAACTGAAATAATTCTGCTTTTGTTCCTCTTTGCAGCCGTCCCCGTTAGTGCACAAATGGATCCGGTCTTAAAAGATTCTAACCGTACGCAGATTGATACGTCAAAATTTGTGATGAAAAAATCTCCCTGGGGTGCGGTGATAAGGAGCGCTATCCTTCCGGGATTCGGCCAGTTCTACAATGAATCGTACTGGAAAATCCCCGTAGTCTGGGGAGGATTTGTCTATCTGGGCTATCAGTGGGATAAAGGAAATTCTCTTTATAAAAAATATAAAGATCTCTACACGGCAAGTGTGGACGCGAATAATATAGGCGATGAAACTTTAAGGCAAAGCCGCGATTTTTACAGAGACCAGCGGGATCTGATAGCTGTGTTTATAGGACTTGCTTATTTCTTGAATCTTGTGGATGCTTATGTCGATGCGCATCTTTTTGATTTTGAAGTTCCAAAAGACAGCAGAGTTGCTCAGTATCAGCTTTCAATGAAGATAAAATTCTGACGGGCCACAATGAAAAATGTTCTAATATGCGGCAACTGCGGCAAAGAAAATGCATTCTTTAAACTGAATTGTACAGGGTGCAGATCCTTCCTCCGTGCCAGAATAGTAAACATAGATTTCTGGGATACCGTTTGGAAAATATTTTACTCTCCGGTCTCTACCGCTGAAAAAATAATCCAGGCAGAAAACAAAAATTATCTTGTAACCAGCGGTCTGCTTACCGCATTTAAATTTTCGCTTGTGTCCCTCATGCTTCTTAATTTTTCCGTCGGAAAAACTCTGGGAGATCAACCCTATTTTAACGGGATGATGAGGGGAAGTCTCCCGTTCCTCATTTCAACATTGCTCTTTTCGATCGCTGTAACATTCATAAATAAATCTGTAGGAATTGAGAGCAGAATAAAGGATAATATAGCCATCTACTTTTTCTCGTTTGTGCCGGTGAATTTTTCTTTATTTATACTTGCTCCAATACAATTTGCTCTATTTGGGGAATATTGGTTCACTTTTAATCCGTCTCCGTTCATAATGAAACCGCAGAGTGCGATTGTAATTATTATACTTGAATTCGGAATGCTTATCTGGTCTGCATTTCTTTTCGTTGCTTCCACATATGCTCAATCAAAAAATAAAGTTTATTCTGCCGCGGTGGGGCTTTCCGGTTTTTTCCTGATTCTCCTTTCGGTTCTGATTTTTTCCTTCTTTGCAATCTGAGATGGTTTAATAGGCTAATTTTTTTTATTATTGCATAAAAGATTAATAAACATGTTGAAACTGAACACACTCTCAAAAACTTTTCTGTTTTTAACGGTATTGGGTTTTTCGCTTTTCCTCGGCGGGTATATCTTGCGGCAAATGCTTATCTATCAACTGTTCGAGACTAATGGTATCGATTTTAAAACAATGTATACCGCCCAGAATTTGCCTGCAGTATATTCTACTTTAGTTTCGGCATTTATCCTCAACTTCCTAAGCTATTATGCTTTCATTATTTCTTTTGTAATCTTTTTGTTATCGTCTAAGATAAATATTAAATATGAAGGATGGCTTTTTGCAATCATATTGATTGTTGCAGTGACAGCTCCGTTTGAAATTTATCTTTCTACTATAGATTTTAAGTTGTTCGGACTGATCCTCTCAAATTCTGCTCCTGTTAATGAGTTGTCTGAGCTGGTGCAGAAAAGAATGAGTGTACTGAGCAGTTTCCCCCTGATCGAAGTATTTTCTTTTGTTGCTGTTATATTTTTATTTGTTTTTAAACCTCTTCGCAAGAATAATGAAAATTAAAGAGAAGGAATTCGAATCCATACTCATTGATCTTAAACTGTTGGCTCAGGAAATGGGAGCCAAAGTAAGATTCGAAAGAGGTGATTTCAAAGGCGGATACTGCCTGCTGAGAGAAGATAAAACCATTGTTATAAATAAATTGTCCACGCTTCAGAAAAAAGTAATGATACTTACAAACGCCTTAAAAGATCTCGGAATTAATGATCATTATATTCAGCCGAGGATAAGGGAAATTATAGACGAGATTAATGAGAAATGATGAAAATTTTGATTCTGAACGGACCTAATCTTAATCTGCTTGAAAAAAGAGAGAGCGGTAATTACGGTTCTCTCTCTTTGAAGGAAATTTCCGATTCGCTTAGAACGGAATTCAACGATGTGGATTTTAATTTTTTCCAGTCGAACTCAGAGGGAGAATTGATTGGCGCTGTTCAAAATGCGGATAATTACGACGGAATAATTATCAATCCCGGCGGATTAACACATACATCAGTTGGGTTGAGAGATGCGCTGGAGATGCTGGCCATTCCAAAAATTGAAGTGCATTTGTCCAATCTCTCTTCCAGGGAAGATTTCAGAAAGAATTTGATTACTACATCCCGAGTATCGGGTTACGTTTCCGGTTTCAAAGATATTAGCTATTCTGCGGCAGTTTATGCATTGAAGAAATTAATTCAGAAGAAACAATATTAATTTTTTCAAAAAACTCAATCTTGCGGATTCAATTAACAAAACCTATCTTTCTCATAGTAAAAAAGGGTTATTGAAGTGAAAGACTTTGGATTGAAAAAATTATATTACTCTATTAGTGAAGTAAGCAAGCTTACAAACTTGGAGCAGTATATTCTCCGTTATTGGGAGACAGAATTCGAACAGCTCAAACCCGGAAAAAACAGGGCCGGCAACAGAATCTATACAAATAAGGATATCAAATTAATCCTTCAGATTAAACGGCTTTTAAGAGAAGAAAAATACACGATAGAAGGCGCTAAGAAGATCTTGACCGATCTTCCGCTTGACGTTCCTGCAGTCTCTGCATCTGAACAAAAATCCGAACCTGCAAAACCGCCGCAGCCGCGCCCTATTAAAAAAGATTTGGAAGAAATAAAAAATTTTTTGCTTTACCTGAATTCTACATTAGAAACGGAACGTGGCGCAGTCCGGTAGCGTACTTGAATGGGGTTCAAGGGGTCGCGGGTTCAAATCCCGCCGTTCCGACTTGGTCAGGCACATTTTGATGTGCCTTTTTTTTAATTGAGGAAGAAATATTTAATGGCTGATAAACCGAAATGTAATTGCGGTGTTTTTGGAATCTTTGCATCCAATGAGGCTGCTGTTGCAACTTATTACGGTCTGCTCGCGCTTCAGCATAGAGGTCAGGAAGCGGCAGGAATCGTTACCCTCTCTAAAAATGAGAAGGGGAAAACTGTACTAAACGTTCACAAGTCGCTTGGACTCGTTTCAGAAATTTTTAACAATGACAAAATTTTTGATGATGACCTCGAAGGTGATTGTGCGATAGGACATAACAGATACTCTACTACCGGATCATCCGGCTCGAGAAAAAATATACAGCCTTTTACCGTAAACTACCGCCTGGGCAATATTGCCATTGCTCATAACGGAAATCTCACAAATGCCAAGAAGCTGAGAGACGAGTTGGTTAATGACGGGGCAATCTTTCAAACTACAAGCGATACAGAAGTAATTCTTCATCTGATTGCAAGAAGCAAACTGGAAAATCAGATAGATCAGATAAAAGAAGCGCTTAAAAAAGTTGAAGGCGCCTACAGCATCGTAATAATGACTAACGATAAACTAATTGGCGCGCGCGACCCGCACGGCTTCCGTCCCTTCTGCATAGGCAAACTGAACGGATCTTTTGTGCTCACTTCCGAAACTTGCGCTCTGGATATAAATTCTGCTGAATATATCCGCGATATTGAACCGGGTGAAATGGTCATTATAGATAAAGAAGCAACAGAGAAGAATCAGGTAAAGTCCGTAAGAATCCATGAAGAAAAAATTTCTCCCAAGCATTGCATCTTTGAATATATCTACTTCTCTCGGCCGGACAGCCGTGTCTTCGGCTCGAACGTTGATAAGATGAGACGAAAATTGGGAAAAGTTTTGGCGCAAAAACATCCGGTAACAGATATAGACGGAGACAAAGTAATCGTTATAAGCGTACCAGACAGCTCCAACACTGCGTCAATAGGATATCAGGCTCAGCTAGCTAAACAGGGTGTCCCTTCAAAACTCGAAATAGGACTAATTCGAAGCCATTATATCGGCAGAACATTTATTCTCCCGGGTCAGCATGCCCGCGAAGTTGGAGTTAAAATTAAATTTAACACCGTCAAAGGAGTTCTGGAAGATAAAACAATAGTACTAATCGACGATTCTATTGTAAGAGGAACTACTTCCAGACAGCTTGTGAAACTTTTACGGGAGGCTAATCCGAAAGCTATTCATCTTCGCATCTCTTCGCCGCCTATCATTTCTCCCTGTTATTACGGTATGGACTTCCCGTCGAAAGAAGAATTGATCGCAAATAAATTCGATGTTAATGTGGAAGAAATCCGGAAATATCTCGACGTGGATTCTCTTGAATATCTTTCTATCGATGAGATGCTGGAAGCCATGATAGATCATAAACCTGACGAGTTTTGCACCGCCTGTTTCTCAGGCAATTATCCGGTGCAGATAAATAAAGATATCACAAAAGAAGTTTACGAAGACTAATTTCAGGCCGATTATGAAAATTTATTTCAAAGATATATTCCTGATCCCAAATCTTCTTAGCTTATTCAGACTTTTGTTGTTTATACCCATTCAAATATTTTTCAATATGATGAGGATCAACAGCGATTTCAGTCTTTTTATTCTGGCAACAATTTTAGTTGCGTTTATTTCCGATCTGATGGATGGATTCATAGCAAGAAAAACAAACAAGATCTCCGAACTAGGTAAAATAATAGATCCTCTCGCAGATAAAGTTTTAATGGCATTCATTATTGTAAATTTATTTTTGATCGGTTATATATCTGCATATTATTTCTGGATAATTATTTTAAGGGATGTTCTGATTTTTACCGGCGGAATAATTGTAAGTAAAAAAATGGGAAAAGTATTACCGTCAAATAAATTGGGAAAACTGACCGTCTTCTCTATTGGTATATTTATCATACTAACCCTTCTTCAGATCAATAGGAATAATACATGGTATCAGGCAGTCATGTACCTGAGCCTGATTTTTTCATTCGCGTCTGTTGCCGGTTATTTTATTCGTGCTGTAGAAATTATCAGATGGAAGAAGAATGAAACTGTTTGACGGACTGAAAAAATTAAAAGAGGGTCTAAGCAAGACCCGAGAAAATATAGTTTCAAAAATTTCAGAAGTAGTTACACGAAAAGCCCAGATAGATGAAAACACTCTTGATGAACTCGAGGAAATTCTTATCGGCGGTGATCTCGGAACTTCACTTTCCGAAAAACTGATTGCTAATACCAAATCAGCATTGTTCAAGGAACAGGATAGATCAGTCGACCGCGTTAAAGAAATATTAAAAGACGAACTCACAAAACTTATAGCTCCGCGGAACGGATTTTCTGTAGATACACCAAAAGAAAATGCGGTCAAGATTAAAATTATACTTGTGATAGGCGTGAACGGCTCGGGAAAAACGACTACAATCGGAAAGCTTGCATACAAATTTATAAATGAGGGAAAGAAAGTTATTATTGGATCGGCCGATACTTTCAGAGCCGCTGCCAACGATCAGCTTAAAACCTGGGTAAACAGGGCGGGGGCGGATCTTATCGAAGATATTTCAAAAGATCCTTCGGCTGTGGTCTACGAGACTATTCAAAAAGCCAAAGCAGATAATTACGATCTGGTTCTGATAGATACGGCAGGGAGACTTCATAACAATAAAAACCTGATGCTGGAGCTCAATAAAATTAACGGGGTGATTGGAAATCTGATACCGGGAGCCCCGGATGAATCATTCCTGGTGGTTGACGGGAATTCCGGTCAGAACGCAATCAAACAGTACGAAGAATTTTCCAAGTATTCAAAACTTAGCGGAATCATAATTACAAAATTAGACGGAACTGCCAAAGGGGGATCGGTTCTTCAAATTGCGGCAGAGAAAAACATACCTATCAGATTCATCGGCCTTGGCGAAGGAATAGAAGACCTGCAGGAATTTAATCCTTCCGAATTTGTGAACGCACTTTTTTCTTAATGCATTTTATCTGATTTAAATTGCAAGAAGAGAAATGAATCATCATCTCAAATAATTATCCTCACCTCAGATAATTTTGTTAAAAATTCAAAATATAGACAGGCAAGTCTTTATTTTATCCCCGTGTTTGTCTAAATTTGCGGTCGAAATTTTGGAATTCTTAATAATAAGATTTGCTGGCTAATTTATTCTCCTAATTAAAAAGCCCTTAAATCTTTTGGCGGGAATGATTGAAAAATCCGGCATTTTACAGGTTTTTGCATATCATCAACTGGCAAGATTGTTGTTAAGAAGATGAAATTAAATTAAATCATTACAATCTGAGGAATAAATGGAAAGAAGAAAGATTACAATTGATGGCAATGAAGCGGCTGCACACGTTGCGTACAGAGTGAGCGAGGTTATTGCTATCTATCCGATAACTCCCTCATCCACAATGGGTGAGTTATCTGATGCATGGTCCGCTAAAGGATTAAAAAATATTTGGGGATCTGTACCTAGTGTAACGGAAATGCAAAGCGAAGGCGGTGCGGCAGGCGCGGTTCACGGATCATTACAAACCGGTGCACTTACAACAACATTCACGGCATCGCAGGGATTGTTCCTTATGATTCCGAATATGTATAAGATTGCCGGTGAATTAACCCCGGCTGTATTTCACGTAAGCGCCCGCTCAATTGCTGCCGCAGCGCTTTCAATATTCGGGGATCACAGCGATGTTATGGCTACACGCCAAACCGGATTCGGTTTGATCGCTTCCAATTCGGTTCAGGAAGTTATGGATACAGCTGCAATAATCCACAGAGCCACACTTGAATCAAGAATACCTTTCGTTCACTTCTTTGACGGATTCAGAACTTCTGCAGAAGTTATGAAGATGGAAGAATTAACCGATGACGATATACGCGCAATGATTGATGAAGAAAAAATTAAGGAATTCAGGGAAAGAGCTCTCAATCCGGAACATCCTTTTATCAGGGGTACTGCGCAGAATCCTGATGTTTATTTCCAGGGAAGAGAAACTGTTAACAAGTATTATAACGCATGTCCCGAAATTGTCCAGGAATCGATGGATAAATTTGCGCAGATCACAGGCCGCCAGTATCATCTGTTCGATTACTATGGAGCTAAAGATGCAAAGAGAATTATTGTAATGATGGGTTCCGGTGCAGAAGCTGCAGAAGAAACTGTCGATTATCTGATGAACAGGATGGAAGAAAAGGTCGGCATAGTCAAAGTTCGTTTATACAGACCCTTCTCCGCAAAACATCTGATTGCTGCTCTTCCGAAAACTGTTGAATGCATCTCTGTTTTAGATCGTACAAAAGAACCCGGCTCGCTTGGTGAACCGCTCTATCTCGATGTTGTTACTGCGATTTCAGAAGAGATGAGTTCAAACAATCCTCCATTTGCAAAAATGCCGAAGATCGTAGGCGGACGTTACGGCCTCTCGTCAAAAGAATTTACACCTGCAATGGTGAAAGGTGTTTTTGATAACATGAAGAACGCCGAACCTAAAAATCATTTCACGGTGGGCATTAATGATGACGTTACTTTCACAAGCATAGACTATGATTACAACTTCATGGTAGAAGGTGATGATGTTCATCGCTGCCTCTTTTATGGATTGGGCGCGGACGGAACGGTTGGCGCTAATAAAAACTCGATTAAAATTATCGGTGAAGAAACTGACAATTATGCCCAGGGTTATTTTGTATACGACTCAAAAAAATCAGGATCTACGACGGTATCTCATCTACGCTTCGGTAAAAAACAGATCCGCTCAAGCTATCTTATTCAGACAGCAAAATTTGTAGGCTGCCATACATTCAACCTTCTCGAAAAATTTGATGTGCTTGGTAACATAGAAAACGGCGGAACATTTCTGCTCAACAGTCCGTACAGCAAAGAGGATACATGGGATCAGCTCCCAATACGGGTTCAGCAGCAGATCATTGATAAGAAATTGAATTTTTATGTGATTGACGGTTATGCCGTTGCTTCAAAAACCGGAATGGGAAGCAGAGTAAACACAATCATGCAGACATGCTTCTTTGCTATCTCGAATATTCTTCCAAGAGAAGAAGCGATCGAACAGATTAAAAAATCTATCAAGAAAACTTACGGCGCAAAAGGAGAAGAGATAGTTAAGAAAAATTTTGAAGCCGTTGATCAGACTCTCGAAAATTTATTCAAGATTGATGTGCCGTCTCAGGTGACCAGCAAAATTGAGATCCCTGCTATCGTTTCCGACAAAGCTCCCGCATTTGTGCGCGAGACTCTGGGCAAGATGATGGAAGGGAAAGGCGATGAAGTTAAAGTAAGCGAAATGCCGATAGATGGAACATTTCCATCTGCTACTACAAGATGGGAAAAGAGAAATATTGCTCTTGAAGTTCCAGCATGGGATCCCGAATGGTGTATCCAGTGCGGCAAATGCGCTATGGTTTGTCCACATGCCGCCATCAGAATTAAAGCTTATGATAAAAAATATTTGGACGGAAAACCGGAAACATTTAAGCATATGGATGCAAAGGGAAAAGAATTTCCTGAAGGATACGCCTACACAATCCAGACCGCGGTTGAAGATTGTACCGGCTGCGAAATGTGCGTTGAGGTATGCCCGGCAAAAAATAAAAAAGAAACCAAACTCAAAGCCCTCAATATGGTTCCGCAGATCCCTATCAAGACGCAGGAACGGAAAAACTTCGAGTACTTCTTCAATCTTCCTGAATTGGATAGAAGATTAATTAATACAGCAGTCATAAAAGCTCAGCAGCTTCAGGAGCCTCTGTTCGAGTTCAGCGGCGCATGCTCTGGCTGCGGAGAAACACCCTATGTTAAATTGGTTTCCCAGTTGTTCGGAGACAGATCTGTAATAGCAAATGCAACCGGATGCTCCTCAATATATGGCGGAAATCTTCCAACCACACCTTGGGCTGTAAATAAAGAGGGAAGAGGTCCTGCCTGGGCTAACTCTTTATTTGAGGATAATGCAGAGTTCGGTATGGGAATGAGACTTTCAATCGATAAGCAGAATGAATTCGCAAAAGAATTGCTCGCAAAACTTTCAGATGAAATTGGTAAAGACTTGGCAGAAGCCATCTTATCCGCAGATCAGAAAGATGAAGTTGGCATATATGAACAGAGAGAACGCGTTGATCAGTTGAAGAAAAAATTAACTCAGCTTAAATCGAAAGAAGCCTCCAAATTAAGCGAAGTAGCAGATTTTTTGGTTAAAAAATCTGTTTGGATCATCGGAGGAGACGGCTGGGCTTACGATATCGGTTACGGCGGATTGGATCATGTGATGGCCTCGGGCAAAAACGTGAACATTCTTGTATTGGATACGGAGGTTTATTCCAATACAGGAGGACAGATGTCAAAATCAACATCTTACGGCGCGGTTGCTAAATTCGCTGCCGCAGGTAAAACTACAGCTAAAAAAGATCTTGCTATGATGGCCATGACTTACGGAAATGTCTACGTAGCCAAGGTCGCTATGGGATCAAACGATGCGCAGACTCTCAGAGCATTCCTTGAAGCGGAAGCCTACGACGGTCCGTCTATCATCATTGCTTACAGCCATTGCATTGCGCACGGAATCAATATGGCTAAAGGAATGGAAAGCCAGAAACTCGCTGTGGATTCAGGACACTGGCCTTTATTCAGATACAATCCTGAAAATGTACTTGAAGGTAAAAATCCTCTTAAACTTGATTCCAAAGCTCCGAAGATTAAACTCGAAGAGTACATTTACAATGAAACTCGTTACAAGATGCTTACCAAATCCCATCCCAAAGAAGCAAAACATCTGCTGGAATTAGGTCAGGCAGAAGTTTTGAAAAAATGGAAGTTTTACGAACAGATGGCTGAAATGAAAGTATCTGAAAGCGGAGAAGAAAAAGCAAATTAACATTAGAAACACTTCCGGGTAAACTTTTTGCTAAAAGTTTGCCCGGCTCGGTGTCATCACTTATAAAGATTAAGGAGTTACTATGGATCTATCAACGACATATATGGGACTAAAGTTAAAAAATCCGGTTGTCGCTTCAGCATCCCCTCTTTCTCAAAACGTTGACACTGTAAAGGCGTTGGAGGATGCAGGCGCGTCTGCGGTTGTTGTTTATTCTTTGTTCGAAGAGCAGATTAATCATGAATCGGGTGAATTGGATCATTATCTGAGCGCTCATTCAGACAGCAATGCGGAAGCAGCTAGTTATTTCCCTGAACCGGAAAGATTTCATCTCACTCCGTATCAGTATCTCGATCATATTGCCGCATTAAAGAAAAAAGTCGGCATTCCAGTTATCGGAAGCTTGAATGGAGTGAGTGCTGGCGGATGGGTTAAATATGCTAAAAATATGCAGGATGCCGGAGCGGATGCAATTGAACTGAATGTTTATTACATACCTACAAATCCCAAAACTTCAAGTCTGGAAATTGAGGAGATGTATGTGAACGTTCTTAAAGAAGTTAAAAGTAATGTCAAAATTCCTGTAGCAATTAAACTTAGTCCTTTCTTCACATCCATGTCTAATATGGCTCACAAATTGGATGAAGCAGGAGCTGATGGATTGGTACTCTTCAATAGATTCTATCAGCCGGATTTCGATTTGAGCAAGCTTGAAGTTGTACCCAACCTGATCTTAAGTACAAACTGGGAGATGCGCCTTCCTTTGCGTTGGATCGCCATTCTGTATGGACAGGTAAAATCTTCTCTTGCAGCCACTAGCGGAATTACATCGCATGAGGATGTATTGAAAGTTCTGATGGCAGGTGCCGATGTCGCTATGATTGCATCGGAGTTGTTGAGAAACGGACTCGGAAAGGTCGGAGATATTTTGAAAGGAATGGAAAACTGGATGAAGGAAAATGAATATTCATCTGTTTCAATGATGAAAGGAAGCATGAGCCAGAAATCCGTTGCGGAACCGGCTGCATTCGAAAGAGCAAATTATATGAAAATGCTTCAGAGCTTTAAAACACATATCTGACTCTAAGATAAATCTTCAAAAGCCGTGTATCCCTCAAGGTATGCGGCTTTTTTTTTGGTGATAATTATTCGCAAGCATTATATCTGCTACTTGCTTATATTTATTCAAGAATCAAATCGGCGATTACTGCAATGCAGGAATTTTACCATAAATGGTATTCTCAATATCTCAATCGTGATTTTGAAATGCTCGTGTTCGGGCATGCGGGGCACCCTGTTATCCTATTCCCGACTGCGAAAGGAAGATATTACGAAAATAAAGACTGCGGATTGATAGAATCGGTATCAAAAATTATTGATGAGGGAAAGGTAAGAATTTACTGCCCGGATGGTATCGATTCCGAAAGCTGGTTTAATTATGAGATTCATCCGGCGGACAGGGTCAAGACTCATATGGCTTATGAAAGAGTTATAATTAATGATGTAATTGGATTTGCAAAGTATGAATCGGAAACTGAAAAAGTAACTTTGGCCGGATGCGGGTTCGGCGGCTATCATGCTGCCAATATAGCTTTTCGCCATCCCCAGCTCGTTACACATCTTTTCACTATGGGAGCGCAGTTCAATATCAAACCTCACATCATGGGACATTATGATGATGATTGTTACTTCAATAATCCGGAGGATTATATCTCCAATTTGGAGGATGAATGGTTTCTCTCCAGAATAAAACTGATCAGGATCATTCTAGGCGTTGGAGAATGGGATGCTTTATTGGGTGAAAATGAAAATTTTTCTTCAATTTTGAAAACGAAAAATATTGAACACAACCTTGATATTAGAAAATGGGCCGGTAGCGACTGGCGTTGGTGGAAAGAGATGTTTGTCAATTATCTTGGAACTATTAGTTAATATCATCATCCGGAGAATTAATTAATATGTTAGTGTGATCTTAAGGATGAATGATTTATATTTGCATTGTAAATACTGCTCGCTTTGCAGATAATTGATCAGATCGTTTTTATCACCTCCTTTTTGGCCGGTCGTTAAATTAATTGTGATTGAATATTAGCCTTTGTGATTTTCAGAAAAATTAGAAAACTGCTTTGCAATTTGCCGTGCATTTTAACATAAATATAATTGCATCAGCAGTCCGGAGTTAAACCGTAGTTAAATATTATTTATAAATAAATCGAGTTAAAATGTTAAGCGAAAAATTTAGAGAATTGGGTCTATCGGAAGAATCACTTCATGCAATAAAGACAAAAGGGTTTGAAGAACCCACTGAAATTCAGAGCAAGATTATTCCGCTTGTTCTTCAAAATAAAATCGATCTGATTGGACAGGCGCAGACCGGGACAGGTAAAACCGCGGCGTTTGCACTGCCGATTATTGAGATGCTTGAACCCAAAAAAGGAACTCTTCAGGCGCTTGTTTTAGTTCCGACAAGAGAATTGGCCATTCAGGTATCGGAAGAATTTAATTCACTCCGCGGCAATAAAAATATTCACGCTGCCCCCATTTATGGAGGACAGTCCTACGATACACAATTGCGTAAAATTAAAAAGGGGGTTGACGTAATTGTAGCCACTCCCGGCAGAATGATAGACCTGCTTGATAAAAAAAGTATCTCCCTTTCGCAGGTTTCATTTGTTGTGCTTGATGAAGCGGATGAAATGTTAAATATGGGCTTCATTGAAGATATTGAAGACATTCTGGGCAGGACCAATCAAGATAGAAGAACTCTTCTATTTTCAGCCACTATGCCAGATCGTATTGCATCGCTAGCAAAAAGATATATGGGTAAGCGAGAAATTATCCGCACAAAACATTCAGGCGAAACAACCAGTTTGACAGATCAAATTTATTACGAAGTTAAAGAGTCTGATAAATTGGATGCTCTTTGCCGCATAATTGACACTACGGTGGAATTTTACGGGATTGTTTTTTGCCGTACTAAAAATGATGTGGATAATGTTGTATCAAAACTTACGGATAGAGGCTATGATACGGATGGCCTTCATGGAGATATCTCACAGAACATCCGCGAAAAGATTCTGTCTAAATTCAGGAATAAAAAAATAAACGTTTTGATAGCTACAGATGTAGCCGCCCGCGGATTGGATATAGATGAGCTTACGCATGTTATAAATTATTCTCTGCCGCAGGATCCGGAAGCATATCTTCACAGAATTGGCAGAACAGGTAGAGCCGGCAAAGAGGGAACAGCTATCACTTTTATTTCGCCGGAAGAACACCGCAAACTCATGTTTATCAAAAACTTTGCCCAAACAGAGATCAGAAAAGAAAGAATACCCGGCATTAAGGAAGTGATAAATTTTAAAAAAGAGAAGATTGCAGGCGATCTTAAGACGCTTATAGAATTCGGCGTTCCTCACAATTACTCCGTTCTTGCCAAGGAGATGATGAAGAATTACAATCCTGAAGATGTGATTGCGGCTCTCCTTAAATATACATATCAAAATGATCTTGAAGAGAAGAACTACGCCATAATACATGATCTGTTTGAACGGAAAAAAAATTATGAAAAAAATGATGACCGTCCATTCAGCAGAAAAGAATACTCCAGAGATGAAAAAAGAAACAGAAAAAATTCCGAGACAAGAAACAGATTTGAGAAAAAAGACAAATTCAAATCCGATAAAGGTAAAGCACGATTGTTTTTCTCTCAGGGCAAAAAAGACGGATTAACTGCCCCGGCGCTCCTTAAGATATTAAAAAAGAAAGCAAAAATTGATTCGGAAAAGATAACCGGAATTCAGATTTCTGAGACGTTTTCGTTTTTTAATGCAGCTCCTAAAGAGGCTGAAATTATTATTCAGAAATTGAACCGGAATAAAGAAGACCGTCCATTAGTTGAACTTGCGAAATCAAAATAGCGTTATATATTTGTGTCTGAAATAGACACAAAAATTTTATTCATGAAAGATTCGCATAGAGATATGATAAAACCGGATAAATTTTTAATAATCTGGCTTCAGGCAGTTAAAAGCGGAAGCATTGAAAATATAATGGCTCTTTATGACAAAAACGCGCTCCTTATTCCCACGTTTTCGAATAAAGTGTTAAATACCCCGTCTAAAATAAAAGATTATTTCGTTACTCTGCAGAAACGACGTAAGCTAAATGTGAAATTGCATCCCAAAACCGTGCACCTGCAGAGAATAAACGATACGGTTTATTCTGTGTCCGGAATATATCAGTGGCAGTTTGAAGTGGAAAACGAACTGCTCAGCTTTGAAGCTAGGTTTAGCTTCGTCTTTGATATCAATAAAAAAAGTCCTATAATAAATCATCATTCATCGCAAGTGCCCAGAATGATTTAAATAATAAATTATACACAAAATAGATTCTTTGGGGAATAATCTCTTCTTTTAAAATGGGTATTACGGTATATCTTGAGGGAATAGTATGAA
Organism: Bacteroidota bacterium; assembly: GCA_021812705.1. Lineage (GTDB taxonomy): Bacteria > Bacteroidota > Ignavibacteria > Ignavibacteriales > Melioribacteraceae > Fen-1258. Next base: position 34,264 of record JAKAMT010000012.1, read on the forward strand.
GTTCTTAAAACATAATTATGTAATTATGGTTGTAGCTGCAATTACCATCTCCATCCTTATTTTGAACATATTTTTTGATATTTATCCTATCCTTGCGGTAATTAATTATTTGGAAGGTAATAAATATTATTGGGTGATTCCGGTTGGCTCTGCTGTTATACTGGTGTTGATGTTGTTCAAAAGAAATATGAACAGAAAAATTGCCAATGAAAAAGCGATTCTATTCAGCGCAACGATTAGAACTATACAGGACCTTCTGCAAAATTCCAACTCTTCCATGCAGCTTTTAATAATGGATATGAATGAAGAAGGTGTTAATCCGGAACTTATAAGGAACGCAGAAAAAAATATTTATGAACTGAACCGTTTGATTGGTGTTCTGGCCTCGATTGATCCTGAAAGAATTAAATTAAAAGAGCTTAACGAGAACCTTTCTATAATTCACATGGAAGAGAAATCCACACCGGCCGTTTGAAAATGCCTGCAAAATCCTCCTTTTAATCCATTCTCTCCTTAAATAATCTAATCCAATTTGCCCTTGCAGATTTAATTTATGATTTTAAAGCAGAAAAATTCAATAACTATCCGAGGTGTTAATTATGAAAGAATTGATTGAATTTAAACTGAATGGTAAAAAAGTAAAATTAGAAGCAGATAGCGATAGGATGCTTTTATGGATTTTGAGAACGGATCTGGAACTCACAGGAACAAAATATGGCTGCGGCGAGGGCTACTGCGGAAGCTGCACAGTGCTTATTAATAATAAGGCTGAA
>JAKAMT010000013.1 GCA_021812705.1 Bacteroidota bacterium
AGATTGATATTTATATATCTCCAAGCTGGGTGGGAAATAATCTGATCCTTACAAATTTAAGCGGACACCCTTTGGTTGTGGTTCCAAACGGCTTTTCGGAGAGCGGAACCCCGACAAGCTTCACTTTCGTAGGAAGATTGTTCGACGAGGCGAGACTTATTGCAGCAGCTAAAGTTTACCAGGATGCAACTGAGCACCACAAAAAGCATCCTTCATTTAAGTAATAATTTCGGGAATGATAAAATGAAATCATCATCGGCAACATTATTCTTTTTAATCCTCATCTTAATCTCTTATGCTTCCTATGCTCAAGCGCAGCAGAAAGAGAAGAAAATCAAGAAGGATTTAATTCCGTCCGCAGAAAAAATAATTGGACTTGAATTCACGGATGCGGAAAGAGATTCAATGCAGGATGCTCTTAATGACCAGCTGGCAAATTACGAAAACATTCGCAAGGTGAAACTGGAAAACAGCACGCCGCCGTCAATTCTTTTCAATCCTATTCCCGTTGGTTTTAAATTCGAAACAAAGCAGAAGCAATTAAAGTTCGGAGATTATTCGCACGTAAAATTTTCAGGGAACATGAATGAAATTACATTTTATTCTATCGGGGAATTGGCATATCTGATAAAGACAAAAAGAATCACTTCCCTGAATCTCACGAAATTTTATTTAGAGAGATTGAAGAAATACGGACCCAGACTGCACTCTGTAATTACACTTACAGAAGAACGTGCCTTGAAGCAGGCACAAAAGATGGACGAAGAAATTTCAAAAGGAAAATACCGCGGACTGCTACACGGAATTCCTTATGGGGTGAAAGATCTGTTAACGACAGTTGGGTATAAAACAACCTGGGGCGCAGCTCCGTATAAAGATCAATTGATAAATGAGGACGCAACAGTTGTAAAGAAATTAGATGATGCCGGTGCGGTTCTGTGCGCAAAACTTTCGATGGGCGAACTTGCGATGGATGATGAATGGTTCGGCGGACTGACGAGAAATCCGTGGGATACCACAAAAGGATCGAGCGGCTCCTCGGCCGGCTCAGCGTCATCCGTATCTGCAGGATTGCTTCCATTTGCGATAGGGACAGAAACGTGGGGTTCAATTGTATCGCCGTCAACTGTATGCGGTGTAACGGGTTTGCGTCCTACTTACGGACGCGTCAGCAGAACCGGTGCAATGGCGTTAAGCTGGTCAATGGATAAAATTGGTCCGATCTGCCGTAATGCTGAAGACCTTGCAATAGTTTTTAATTCTATCTACGGCAAAGACGGAATTGATCCGACTTTATATGATGCGCCGTTCAATTACCAGTCCAAAGTGGATTTAAAAAAATTAAAGATTGCATATTTGAAATCAGACTTTTCAAAAAAATATCAGTTTCACGATAATGATTCTGTTGTCGTAAAAAAATTCGAAGAGCTCGGCGCAAAATTAATTCCGGTTGAATTGCCGGATATTGCCACGAACGACGTAGCAATAATATTATCTGCGGAAGCCGGCGCTGCGTTCGATGAATTGACCCGTTCCAATAAAGATGAAATGCTCGCCCGGCAGTTCAAAGGAGCTTGGCCCAACATATTCCGCTCGTCCCGTTTTATTCCCGCCGTCGAATATATTAACGCCAGCAGAATAAGATATCTGCTGATTCAGGAGATGCAGAAGCTGATGGATAAATATGATTTGTGCATCGCTCCGTCTTGGGAGGGAAATAATTCCCTGCTCACAAATTTGACAGGCAACCCGTGCGTTGTTGTTCCAACCGGATTTACAAAAAAAGGAGATCTTTCAAGCATTACTTTCATCGGAAGATTATTCGGCGAGGAAAAAATAATCGAAGCCGCAAAGGCTTTTCAGGATGCCACGGATTTTCACAAGAAGCATCCTAAGTTGGATTGATGTCGTATATAAATTCAGTTAATTATAGTTTGTTTTAATAAGTCCCTCAAAATATTTTTTAGATAATCTACGTGATATCTTAAAACTACTTTTGAGGGATTTTCAATTTCCCCTCTTCAGCTTCACACTTGTTTTTATTTTCATTAATTTAATACCAGCAATTCCCTTTCCTCCAATTAAAACTAATTCGGAGGTGCGTATGAAAGTCCTCGGATCATATGAAAAAGCCCGCATCTATATCGACAGGCATTACCAGGAAACAAACGAAGAAAAGATTCACAGAAGAAAACTGAATCCAGGTCCCGTTATTACAATCTCACGCGAGACTGGAATTGGCGCGGCGGCCATCTGCGAGAAGCTGGTTGATTATTTTAATTCCTGTGCGATCGAAAATTACAGCGACTGGACATTTTTCGACCGTTCTCTGATAGAAAAAATTATGGAAGACCATCATCTTCCGGAACATTTCAGAAAATTTCTTTTCGAAGAGAAGCCCACGAAAATGGATTCCTGGTTTGCAGAACTTCTCGGCATTTCTCCGTCTAAAATTTATCTGCTTCACAAAACAACGCACACAATTATTAAACTGGCAGAATATGGCAACGCGATAATTGTAGGGAGAGGATCTCACATCATTCTTGCCGACAAGCCGAACGCCTTTCATATCAGATTAGTAGCGCCGCTAAATTTCAGAATTGAGAACGCATCCAGATTATACAATGTTGACAGCAAATCCGCCGCCGAATTCATAAAACGCGAAGACGAGGAACGAAAAAATTATTTGTGGAAATATTTCCACAAAAATATCGAAGACCCTCTTCTTTATCATTCGGTTATCAACACAAACCTTCTGCAGCCGGAAGAGATAGCGGAGATGATCGGTCACTGTGTCATCAGAAAATATCCGCAGTATTTTTCTATTAATTCAAAATACGAAGTGAGTGAATAACTTTATGCAAAGGTCGGTTTCGTTTTTTTCATATATCGTTTCCCGTTTTACTTTTCACATTTACTTTTTTCCTTTTTACTTCTTCCTTTTTACTTTTTACTTCCCGTTCACTGCTTATTCTCCTCAAAAATTTTTTCACGAGGAGAAGATGGAATTTAAAATATCGAGCCCCTCTTTCTCGGAAGGCGGGCTTATCCCTTCACGGCACACCTGCGACGGGAAAAATATTTCTCCGGCTTTAGAGTGGACAAATCCTCCTGTAGGTACAGTTTCATTTGTACTTATTGTTGACGATCCCGACGCACCCGCCGGGGATTGGGTTCACTGGATTGTTTTTAACATTCCTCCGGGTACTAATAAGCTGAAAGAGGAATCAACTTCAAAAAACCTTCCCGCCGGAGCGGTTGAAGGGATTAATGATTTCAGAAAAAACAATTACGGGGGTCCGTGTCCACCCTCCGGCACTCACCGTTATTATTTCAAATTATACGCTTTGGATAAAGTGCTTGAATTAAAAGCCTCTGCCGGAAAAAAAGAATTGCTCGCCGCCATGAAAGGAGATATTTTAGGCAGCGCGACTTTGATGGGAATATATAAAAGAATGCATTGATAGTGCCGCGCGGCTTGCAGTATGAGTAATTTTATTTTTCATCTCAATTAAAATATTATCCGGAGTATTACATGAGATTCTCAAAACAACTTTTCTTTTCAATATTATTCTTTTCCGCATTGGCATACTTTAATGCTTCCGCCCAGCAGGAGAAGATAAAAAAGATCGATGAATTTATAACGCAGGCGATGACCGACTGGAAAATGCCCGGCTTCTCAGTCGCTATTGTAAAAAACGATTCCGTTATTTTTGCAAAAGGGTACGGTGTAAAGAATATTAACAAAAAAGATCCCGTTGACGAAAACACTCTTTTTGTTATAGCCAGCTGCAGCAAAGCATTTACAACCGCCTCACTCGCAACACTAGTCGACGCCGGAAAATTAAAATGGGACGATCCGGTTACAAATTATCTCCCCGACTTTCAAATGTACGACCCGTGGGTTACGAGGGAGATGACGGTGCGGGATTTGGTTTGTCACAGGAGCGGACTTGCGACCTTCAGCGGCGATTTTTTATGGCTAAGTTCGGACTATGACAGAAAAGAAGTTATTCACAGGGCAAGATTTTTAAAACCGACTTCGAGTTTCAGAAGCCGATACGGTTACCAGAATATAATGTTTATAACAGCCGCAGAAATTATTAAGTCGATAACCGACACCGCTTGGGCAGATTATGTAAGAGCGCACATTTTAAATCCTCTTAAAATGAATCACACCGACACAAGCTACTCACTCTTCAATAAAGACGAAAATGCGTCGAAGGCGCATTACATGAAAGAGGGCGTGATGAAAATTTACACGGATGTTCAGCAGGATAATGCGCACGGTGCTCTCGGATTGAATTCAAGCGCTATTGAAATGGCTCAGTGGATCAGACTTCAGCTTGGCAGGGGGGTTTACAACAAACAGAGAATTTTCAGCGAAAGACAATCTATGGAGATGTGGTCCAATCAAACTCCCACCGGGAACGGCAATTATGGTCTCGGCTGGGGAATAGGATACAAAAACGGGAAAAAAGTTTTAAGCCATGGAGGCGGAATGCCCGGAATGATCTCTCAAGTTACTTTAGTGCCTGAAGAAAATTTCGGATTTGTACTGCTCAGTAATTATGAAGTCGGAATGGTGAGCGCGGTGAACAATTATATATTTGATATTATGACTAACGCAGAGCCAAAAGATTACGAGAAGATGACTTTGGAAGCGTATGCAAAAAGGCATGATGCCTACGACAAAGAGATCAAACGGCGCGAGGAGATGCGCGCTAAAGATTCTAAGCCCTCTCTTCCGCTTGAAAAATACTGCGGCACATACGAAGATAAAATGTACGGCAAGGCAACCGTATCCATAAAAGACTCGAAGCTTTTTCTTCAATTTGCCCACACGCCTACATTCCGCGGAAAACTGGATCATTATCAGTTCGATACTTTCCAGATCGATTGGGAAGATGAATTTCTTACGCGGGGATATGTTAAATTCGATATGAACTTCAAAGGCGATATAAAACAGATGACCTTCGAGGTTCCCAATTCGCCTGATTTTATTTTCACCGAGCTGCTGTTCGAAAAAATAAATTAGCTTTGTACATGCGGAATTACTTCCGGGGAATTCCGGAAGCAATTCCGTATGATTTTTACACTCAATCCCCCGCAGAGCAGGATTCGGAAGAAAAGTATCTTTGCAGCCGGTAAAAAGATAAAACAAAAAGAATCCAGAGCCGTCTCAATGAGCACTTAAATGGCAGAAGGAACACCCTGATGAAAAAACATCTTCTCTTTTCTGTGTTAATAAGTTTTCTCTTATTATCCGCCGCCGGAACAACTCTATCCCAGCAGAAATTTTTTGTGAATCTGAATGACCGCGCAGATAATTTATTCAAAGTGACTTTGGTGCCGGACAGGCTTACCGACGAAAATAAAATTTTTCAATTTGCCGCTACTGCACCGGGGACTTATCAGACTATGGATATCGGCAGATACGTCCGTTCATTCAAGGCATTTGATGCTGCCGGCGCCGAAATTTCTGCAAATCAAATATCAACCGACCAATGGAAAATTGATGAGCCGTCAAGGGCTGCAAAAATTATTTATACGATAGCCGAGACGTGGAATACGCCGGTTAGTGGGAACCAGGTTTATGCGATGTGCGGAACAACTCTTGAAAAAGATAATGCCGTTATTAACGGTCAGGCAGTGTTCGGATATTTTCTCGGAAGGCAGAAAGATCCCGTCAAAATTAAATTGGATTATCCTTCTGACTGGTCGGTTGGAACTGCATTGAGTAAAGACAGCGATGGATTTTATAACGCGGCGGATTTTGATGAAGTGGTGGATTCTCCGATAATGCTTGGAGCACTTACAAAAGCGACAACCAAAATCGAAAACAGTTCAATTGATATTTATACATATTCCAAAACCGGCAAAATTAAATCCGAACAGATTATGTCACTTCTGGAAGATATACTTAATGCCACAAGCCGGTTTACAGACGGATTGCCGATAAAAAATTACACGTTCCTGTTTCATTTCGAAAATTTCTCTGCGGGGGCGTGGGAACATAATTACAGCTCATTCTATGTTTATCAGGAATCAGACTTGACGGATCAGATGGTCTCTTCGCTTAAATCCACTGCGGCACACGAATTTTATCATATCATAACGCCGTTGAATATTCACAGCGAGCTGGTCGGAAACTTCAACTATGAAAAACCAACAATGTCTCAACACATCTGGCTTTACGAAGGTGTAACGGAGTGGGCGTCTCAAATGCTTCAGCTGCGCGATTACCTCACAACTCTGGATGAGTTTATACAATCGACAAAAAATAAATTATATTCGAACGATAATTACAGTCAGTCAATTTCTCTTACCGATCTTTCCCTTCACTCAACCGAACTGCAGGATCAGTATCCCAACATTTATCAAAAAGGGTCCATTGTTGCAACTCTGCTGGATATCCGCCTGCTTGAACTTTCGAAAGGCACAAAGGGATTGCGCGAAGTTATAAATCAACTTTATAAAGATTACGGGGTAAACAAATCTTTCAGCGAAAAAGATTTTTTCGAAGAATTTGTTAAAAGGACCTATCCGGAAATCGGAGATTTTATTAACAGATATATAAAAGGAACCGAAAAACTTCCGGTGGAAGAATATTTTTCAAAAATCGGTATCGGCTATAAAGAACTGGCAGGTGTCGACAGCTCAAAAATTTCAGTCGGATTTGGAGTTGGATTGAAAGAGAACAAATTATACGTTCTTACGGCCGACGAAAAAATTGAAAACGGGATACGCGCGGGCGACTTTCTGATAAAAGTAAACGGCGAAGACCTCACACTTCAAAATGTCCAGAGCAAATTCGGATTTATCTCCCAAATGAAAGTCGGAGACACCTTCAATGTAACCGTGCAGCGGGACGGGGAAGAGAAAGAGGTGAAAGTTATAATACAGCCGAGAAAAATAAAGCATCAGTTCACCGTGCTCGATGATGCCGGAGATGAACAATTGGAACTGAGAAGCGCCTGGATGAAAAATTTGTGAAGCAGTGCGGGAAGGCGGAAGGTAAAACAAAATCCCTTTTCTTCCAGATTTTTTTCGGTTAAATTACTTATAGAATAAATACGCCGGAGATGGCCATGCGCGGGAAAAGCAGACTAAAAATATTGTTCTCTGCCCTATTAATTCCATTTCTTTTCTCCTGTGCTTCCGCCTCCGTCTTTGATAAAGTTTACCCGGCATTAAATGACGGCAAGTACGACAGTGAATTCCCATATAAAAATTCCTCCTCGCAGCTGGAGGAAATCAGCGGATCGATACGACTCCTGAACAGTATCGCCTTCTATACCAGTTATGTCTTTGATCCATCGAGTAAAATTCTCGCCAGCCAGGTCAGTTCAATCAATCCAGGTAAAAAAGCCGTAGAGCAAATCAGTTTCAACCGATCTGCTTCCGGGACTGCAACTATTATTGCGGAAGATCAGGGGAGCGTGGCCCTAATTTCTGTTGCTCACATAGTCTCATTTCCTGATACTATTATTTCACATTTCATAAATGAGGACGGCTCTTTTTCCCCTTATATTCAGAGCGTTTCAATAAAAACCAAGCAGACAAACTACATTCCGGATTTTCCCGACAACGGTGAAGTAGAGATCATTTTAATCGACAAATCACAGGATGTGGCTCTACTTGGAAGACATTTTCTTCCCAGCGCCACGGTTTCTCTTCCGGTTTTCAAATATCCGTGGGGAAAATCATCCGAGCTTGAATGGGGCAGTTTTGTTTACGTCTTCGGATTCCCGATGAATTATAAAATGATTTCCAAGGCAATAGTGAGCAGCCCTCATAAGGAAAAGCATTCTTTTGTTATCGATGCGGTGTTCAACCGAGGGTACAGCGGCGGAATTGTTCTGGCTATAAGAGACGGGGTTCCGAATTTTGAACTGGTAGGCTTGGTGCGCTCGGTGCCGGCAGAATTCCAGTCAACTTTAAGGCCGCTCACTAAAGATCAGAATTTTGATTTTAATCCATTGCTTCCCTACAAGGGGGAATATTATGTCGATAAAGAGCAGGTCATCAGAACCGGCATTACAAAAGTGATAGGCATTGAAGTGCTTATAGATTTTCTGATCGAGAACAAAGAGAAACTCATATCCAAAGGATATCCGATACGGAGCTTATTCAACGCTCCCGATAATCCGGTCATCAAATTTGTTCATTAAGCCGGAATATTTTTCCGATGTATTATTTTATTTCAGAACTTCTTTCACTTCTCCTTTGGCTACTTTCTCCAACACATCCGCAAATAGATCCATTTCTGAAACAAGCGTGTAAACATTCGGCGTTATCCGCAATCCGTTGAACTCTTCAAAAATAATTGCCACGGTAAAAATTCTGTGATTGTTAAACAGATAGCTTTGAAGTTTTGCCGTATCCACTCCTTCGATGTAAAAATTTACAATGCCTGCCCAGTTTGATTCATTATTGATATCGAGAAGGAATTTTACATTGTCGTATTTCTTTAATCTGTTGATCCATCTTTTGTGAAGATAGCGGAACCGTTCCGCTTTTCTTTCGATTCCGATCTCCTCGTTGAACGCAAGAGCCTCTCCTATCGCATTGTGATTGGCCGCGGGATGTGTTCCAATCTCTTCAAATTTTCTGATGTTTTCGTCCATCTCTTTGGGTGCCGCCATAAGCGGCCAGATTTTTTTAATCAGATTTTTTTTGACGTAGAGCATTCCGGTTCCGACAGGCGCGTATGTCCACTTGTGAAGAGAAGTGCCGAAGTAATCACATTCAAGATCTGAAAGTTTATAAGGGAAATGATTGAACGAATGAGCTCCGTCTACAATCACCTCAATTCCCTTTTCGTGCGCCGCGCGGCAAACATCCCTTACCGGAAGTATCTGCCCGGTAAGAAAGCAAACGTGGCTTATCAGTATAACTTTTGTATTCGGTGTAAAACCAGATTTAAGCGCATCCACATAATCGCTGTTTTTAAATAATGGAGTAGGATATTTAACTTGTCTGACTTTTACTCCCAGTCTTCTTTCCATCTGATTAAAAGTTGTAAGCATGCGGGGATAATCCTGAGTGGTCGTAAGTATTTCGTCCCCCGGTTTAAAATCCATTCCCTGCTGAACATTCTGAAGCGATTCGCTGTCGTTTCTTGTTATGGCTATCTCTTCCTTATCGCACCCGAAAAGAATTGCGAGTTTTTCTCTAACAGTTTCTATTTTCGGTTCGACATGCTGCCACATGTAATAAGAGGGTGCCTGATTGGAATAATCGAGATAGCGTTTAAAAGCATTCATTACGACCGTAGGTGAAGGAGATACCCCTCCGTTATTTAAATTTATCATCGACCGGTCGACATCAAATGCGGATTGGATCTGCGTCCAGAAATTTTCATCTGCGGCAGTTGCCCCGGCAGAAAGCGACGGATTCAATTTAGAAACTGCTTTGGCTGCAACGGCCAATGCATCGTTTCTCATAAAAAAATAAGCTCCTCCTGCGGAAATCATAAAACGGTTCAAAAACTGCCGGCGAGAAAACATTTTTATCCTCCTTTTCATCCTCTTTTAGCAACTTTCACAATTCTTCTCAAAAAAGCAATCTCATTTTTTAAAATAATTTTGCACCTTGATCTGATTTGGATAGACAATCAGAAACCTGTTTCATAATTTATATGGCAACAATAAACAGGCAAACGGATTTTAGAACTTCTTGCAAAGGAAAGTGATGAGAAAATTTATTGATGTGGGGATGGAGAACAAAAAAAGAATTGCGTTAGTTGCTCATGATAATAAGAAACAGGATTTGATGGAGTGGGCAAAATTCAACCGCGTAAATCTAGGCAATCACGAAATTTTTGCCACAGGCACAACCGGCAAATTGCTTGAAGAAGGATTGGGACTTAAAGTCAACCGGCTCAAAAGCGGTCCGCTGGGCGGTGATCAGCAGATAGGGGCAAAAATATCTGAGAGTGAAATTGACGTTCTGATTTTTTTCTGGGATCCGCTGGAGCCCCAGCCGCATGATCCGGATGTAAAAGCGCTTCTGCGGATTGCCGTGGTATGGAATATTCCAATCGCCTGCAACAGAGCTTCTGCAGATTTTATTTTTTCCTCCCCTCTTATGAAAGAAAAATATTCCAGAATAGTTCTGGATTATAACGATTACCTAAAAAGAAGCATATAAAAGGAGGCTTATGAAACGCCCGAGTAAATCTGAGTATGCAGCGTATTATCACACTTATGTTGAAACAGTTCCCGAAGGCGACATAATCAAAATAATGAAGAAGCAGTGCGATCAGATTAAAAAAAGTCTCGGAAAAGTTTCAAAGAAGAATTCGCTGCACCGCTACTCGCCGGACAAGTGGAGTGTACGCGAGGTTGTAGGCCACATGATTGACACAGAGCGGGTATTTGCATACCGCACTCTTCGATTTGCACGCAACGACGAAAATGATCTGCCTGGATTTGACGAAAACGAATATATCAGACAGTCAAATTATTCAGAAGTAAATTTAAAAGAACTGGTTGAGGAATTTTGCGCGCTGCGGAATTCTACTCTGATAATGTTTAAAAATTTTCCGGAAGAATTCACGCTAAGAACAGGCAGAGCCAACGGAAATCGGTTTACTGTTAGAGCAATGGCTTACATTATGTGCGGACACGTAAACCATCATCTGCATATGCTTAAAGAGAGATACGGAATTAAATAGCTGCGAAAGGAGTGCCGGCAGTTGAATTAGTCAAATTATTGCCGGCACATAATATTATTTTGTGAGCAGATACTCTGCAATCTTACCCAATTCCTTCACGTCAATGTTTCCATATGAAGGCATTATAACATTTTTATATTTTTCCCTGTACGCATTAAACCGCTCATCGCGGCTGTAAGACTGCGGATTGCGCATATAATTTATGAGCCCGTCTCGCGACCAGTATTTTTTAAGTTCGGCAAGCGCCGGGGCCAGTTTTGTTCCGTTCAAATTCTCACCGTGACAGCTGACGCATCCGATTCTTTTTATTAAACCGGCTCCATCCGTTTCACCCGACTGCTGCGCCGCCTGTTCGGTCATTTGAGATGGAATAGGAGGCATTTGAGCTTCCTCTTTTTTAGTAAGTCTTTCAAGCAAAAAAAGAAGAAGAAACAACCCTAGAAACAGAGCAACCCATTTTTGAGCATTCGTCATATTAAAAACCTTTCCAAGAAATTTGATTTGTAAAATTAGTACCGCTTGTTTTGAATACCAAATCTATAGTTGTGCGCATTAGTTTAAATCAAAAAACATTCAATTACCGAATTCTTTGTCGTAATTCTCTTTATATTTTTTAACCGATTCAAATATGGCGCCGGCTATTTCGCGCTGACCCTCGGCGCTTGCCAAACGAGCCTCATCTTTTCTGTTGGAAAGGAAACCGGTTTCCACAAGCACTCCCGGCATTGAGGCGCCTACGAGCACATAAAATCCAGCCTGTTTAATTCCTAGGGAGGGAATTTCCACGCTCTTTTTCCATTCATTATTTAGAATATCGGAAAAAGATTCAGAGTAGCGCATATATTGAGAATGGGCCATGCTTACAAGTATAAAATTTTCGTCTGTCAATTTCTGATACCGGTTCGGGTTGTCTTCGTATTTGATTACACTGTTTTCAAACTCCGCAATAGAGATGGCTTTTTGAGTTCTGCCCGGTCTTAGAAGATAAACCTCGAATCCTCTGTAACTAATATCTTTCTGTTCCGTTGAATTGCAATGGATGGAGATAAAAAGTTTTCCCCCGTATTCATTGGCAATCTTACCGCGCTTGTACAGTTCCACAAATTCATCGTTATCGCGTGTGTAAATTACTTTTATTCCCGGAAGATTTTCGGAAATAAGTTTTCCTAATTTAAGAGCGATGGCAAGATTTACCGTTTTTTCTTTTACTCCAGTCACTCCAATTGCGCCCGGATCTTTGCCGCCATGCCCCGCATCAATTACAACCGCGTCAAAATTCCATTTTGATTTTGTTCCGGGAGATACGGACGATGCCGTTTCTATCTGCTTGTTCCGGATGGTGACCATTATGTCATTGCTCTCTACATCCTGAAACGCTTCGGAATTTGCGTACCCATCCGCAAGCGCAAACTCGAGCTGAATATTTTTTGCCGAGACAACCGTTTTCTTAATCCTCTTTACAAGTCCGGCCGGTTTCACCTGATTGATGATGTCGGGTGCGATAGTCACACCCGGAAGAAAAAGAAATAAGTTGCCGTTGCTTATTGAGTGACGCGGAATCGGAATTTTCCGATTTGCTTTCAAACGTATCAGTGTGCCGTTGGATTTATCTTCAATTGTTATCGATTCAACATCATATTTCCCGGCGGGTTTTTCAGAAACGGTTTTAGCTTCGCTCTTTTTCGATCCTTCGGTTATTGTTTCTCTAGGAACGCCAGGCGGTTCGCCGCCGTACGGTACATCCGTAACCGTAAGGTTCTTGTTCGGCGAATCATAAATTATATTTTTGCCGTAAGCGAGTTTCAAAAAGTCGATAAAATATGCGAGCGGAACAAATATATCGTCCCGGATCAGAAGCGTAGACAGCGGCATCTGATATGTTTTCTGATTATTATCTTTTTTTCTGTTAAGAACAACAAATTGACTTTTTGCTGTGACTTTTAGAGAATACTCTCTGAATTTTATTTCGAATTTAGCCGCATCTGAATTATAGAATTGGCTTTCTGCGAGGAGAGAGGAGATTTCTTTTGCGGAGGCATAATCTGCACCGTTTCTCTCAATATAAGAGAGTGTAGTTTCTCTGCCGTTTATAAAGGTTGTAATTTTATAAAGCCGCTGTGGATAAACAGAACCGCAGATCAAGATGATTAAAAGAAAATAAATTATTCTCTTCATCAATTTACCCGACGAAAGGAATCATGAAGCCGCTTCTTTTTTTGTAAGCGCTAAATTCATCGCCGAAATATTTCTGAAGAATTTTTTCTTCCAGCATAGCGCGCATAACAAAAAGAGGAATCTCAATAAGAAGAACCGCCGGAAGCACAAAATAACTCAGCAGCGCCAGTCCAGCTCCCAGATCGCTCAAAATCTGCGAGAGATATTGCGGATGACGAATGAATTTATAAAGTCCTGACCGTTTTAATTTATGTCCTTTCAAAATCACCACATCCGGTGCATAGATCTCTCCCATCGATTTATAAGCCGCCACCTGAACCCAGGAAAAAATTATGAACAATATAAGTCCAGCAATCCTGACAGATGGAAATGCAGTTTCATACTCAACCGGCAAAGTTCCAATTTTAAATATGCCAAGGATTGTAAGGATCAATATAAAAGCGGCGGCATTTGGGGGATATTTCTGGAGGAATGAGACGGGCCTCTCTTCCACTTTGGCAATCGAAGTTTTTAATCCCTTCTTGGCTCCGGAAAAATTAGCGCTCATCGACACAAAAAGATTCACGGCAACCAGGATATTTATTCCGTTTTGCGTATCCATTCGTTCCTCAAATATCCATCTATTTTTTTCTGCCAATATAAGAACTTTACGGTAATTTTATTACGATACGGCTCATTTTAAGGCAGTTGTACGTGTAAAAGTTACACTTTTATTAAAAATATTGTCATTTTGTTGCAGAACACATCAATACAACGAGCACGATTTTTGATTAGAAAAAGTTGTGATTTTTCTATATGTTTTAGCAGAACTAATAGATACGGTCTTCAAAAGAAAGGAATAATCCGGCTCCTTATGGGATCATCTCAAATGATAATGCTTATAGGAGGGTTGCTTTTATTGACAGCGCTCTCTGCAACTTTTTACAGCTCATTCAGAGGCAAGTCTGATGTGGAAGTTTATAATCAGTCGCTGGTCACCGGAACGGGTCTGGCACAATCTCTTATTGATGAGATCTCCACAAAATCGTTTGATGCGAAGACTGCACTTAAAAGTTATACAACTCCGGATTCTCTTACATCTCCGGGTTCATTGGGACCGGAATCGGGCGAAACGTCGGCTTCACAATTTAATGATGTCGATGATTACAATAATTACGTTCGGCAAGATACCCTGGTGATGGGAGTCTTTACTTCGAAAGTAAAAGTAAAATATGCGCAGAGAATGAATCCGAATCAGTACAGCTCTGTCAGAACTTTTTCGAAGCGGATCGACATATATGTAACCAATACTTATCTTCCCGATACACTTAAGATGAATTATATAATTACTTACTAAAGATCAGAAAAGTATGGGCCAGCTTTTAGAGTTAATAGGTGCATCAATAATCGGCGCTATGATAATGCTGATCGGCATTGGTTTGAATTTTCAGATCAACGAATCTTCCCGGGAAATTTTTCAGAACACATATAATCAGCGCGCGGCAATTACATCCGGACAGGTAATTGAATATGATTTTTACAAAGCCGGGTATAAAGCAACAAGCGAAAAATTAATTCAGGCAGATTCAAGCACGATTAAATTCAAATCGGATATTGATGATAACGGGACCGTAGACACTGTTTACTACTATCTGGGCTCGAAAGACAGTTTAAAGAGCACAACAAATCCGAACGACAAAAAATTGTTTCGTAAAATTAACAGCCAGACGGCAAATACCGTGGCTCTAGTGACACGATTTCTTTTGACATATAAAGATTCAATCGGCAATACTCTTTCTTATTCAAGTTTAACCAATGCGGCAACACGCGCAAAGGTGAGGTCCATACGGGTCTATATCAAGACAGAGCTTCCGGATCCGGTTTACACAACCAGCAACAGAGATATAAAATCATACAATCCTCTTGACTGGAAAAAAACTATAAGACCAAAAAATTTATTTTAGGTAATTGATGGGCAAAGCGGTTTTAATATTTGTTCTTGGCAGTGTGGTCATGTTCACAGTTATAAATGTTAATATGAACACCAGCGTCGGCGCCGCGTCTTCGGAAGCATTTACGCGCTTCAACCAAACAAACGCCAGGAATGTTGCAAACAGCGTTGCAGAAATGCTTCTCTCCAGAATCGCGGATTCAACCACGTACCGGGCATCTTCATCTCAGACTATGAACAATATTTTTAACGCGGCCGGATCCGCTCTATACAGAGTTGTTGATACCACCGTTGGAGGGAAAAATCTAATAAAGGTTGCCGTAAAGGGAAAGTATATGGATGCGGTTGCTTATGTAAATGTTTATGCAACAGTGGCATCTAACGGATACATTCCCTCAACGGTTAAAGGAGCAATTTCAACAAACAACCCTGTTTCCACGGGCGGCGGATTGGTTGTTGACGGAAGGGACCATGACCTCAACGGGAATCTTATAGCGGGAACAACAGGCACCCTAGGCATCTGGACAACAGAAGGACTTGCGCAAGGAGGAACTTCTTTTATAGGAGGAACAACCTCGGGAACAAATTACGCCCCCGCAAGCCCCGCGCCTGCAGGAACAGTAAGCACAGATCAGACTTTTCCGGGCGGATATCCCAATACACCGGACAGCCTTCTAGGAGGAACGGCAAAGGGTTTTCCTCCCGGCAAATTAAAAAGCTTAGCCCAGAGCGGCATCGCAGGAAGCCAGTACACGACAAATCCAAACACTCTTACTCATCCATTTAGAGGGGTTACATACGTTGAATTGCCTTCCGGTTCATCTTGGATCTCATCAAATATTGACGGCTCCGGAATTTTAATTATTCACAACACTTCCACAAATGCGATAATTAAAAACGAAAATCTTGGAGTGTTTAAAGGTTTGATTATAGCCGATGATATTATTCATATCCACACGGAAATCATAGGTGCGGTAATTGGTTTATCGCCGCATCCCTCGGAGGGAAACAGTATAGGTAACGGCAGCGGTGAAGTTTATTATTCAAGCCAGGCAATTTCCGACGCATTAGGATCGATTATAAATTCCGGGAATTACGGTTTTGCAAAGCACAGGCTGAACATTATCAATTGGCTGGAATAATTTTCTTCTAACAAAAATTTTTTTCATTCTTAGTTTTTTAAAAGATCTCTCAATGCCTCTTTTAAATCCCCGTGCTTGAAACAAAATCCCGTCTCGACTGTCTTTTGGGGAATAACACAAGCTCCTTCGAGCAGAACATCGGCTCTTTCACCGAGAAATAATTTCAATATAAATTCGGGGACTTTCATTGCGGCCGGTCTATTCATCTCTTTGCCAAGAGTTTTACAAAAGCGATCCATACTTACTATGCCCGGCGAAACAGCGTTCATCACTCCGCTAATTTTTTTGCTGTCGATTGATAGAAGATAGATCTCAATCAGATCATCTATATGAATCCACGGGAACCATTGTTTTCCGCTTCCAAGCGGACCGCCTAAAAACAACTTAAAAGGAATTATTAATCTGGCTAGTGCACCGCTTGCTCTATCGAGCACAATTCCCGTTCTGATATTTACGCGTCTAACGCCGATCGTGTCGATTTTTTTTGATTCATCCTCCCAGGCTTTGGTTACACGCGCAAGAAAATCGGTGCCAGGATTTGAATCTTCGTCAACAGGATGAACCGAATTGCCGTAATAACCCACTGCCGAGGCTGCAATGAACGATTCCGGTTTTACTTTTGCTTTTTTGATTGCTTCAATTAGTTTTGAAGTTGATTTAATTCTGCTCTCATAGATTTTTTTCTTTTGCCGCTCGGTCCATCTTGCGGAAAAGACATTTTCTCCGGCCAGATGAATCACCGCAGCTGCATTTTCAACCTCTCCGAACCAGTCATCGTTCGAATAATTCCACCGGACATATTTCGCCGCACCGGGTACATTTTTTTTCGCCGATTCTATATCTCTTGTAAACAAGACAACTTCATCTCCACGGTCCATGAGACGTTTAGACAATCTTTTGCCAATAGCCCCCGTTCCGCCCGTTAATATTATCTTTTTCATTAACGCCTTCCTTTTTCAGAGGTTTGTTTTTAAATACAATATAAGACGGCTTCTTAATTATACGAACTTTTTTGATATCAGATTATGTTATATTTTTGGCATGCAGCCGGTCTATTTTATAAAATACTGGTATCAGCAAAGAGGCGTTATTGAGTAAACAGACATTGCTATTCATTCTGATCCTATCTTCAAAAATATTTTCGCAGAAATATACTTTGAAGGGTTCGGTATCGGATAAATCAACTCTTCTTCCGTTAAGTTTTGCAAGCGTTCAAATTGCAGGAACATATTCGGGAACCACCACAAATCGCGAAGGAAATTTTGAACTCCGCCTAAAGCCGGGCAATTATTTTTTGACTACCACATTCATCGGGTATAAATCGGATACTCTTAAAATCGAACTGGACGGCAACAAAGAGGTAAAATTCAATTTGGAACCGATACCGGTCAGGTTATCAGAAATAAAAGTTCTGCCCGGAGAAAATCCCGCGCTTAAAATTATCCGGGCGGCAATTGAAGCAAAAAAAGAGCGCTCTAAAAAATTAAACTCTTATGCTTTCAGCGCCTACACAAAAGGGATTATAAAGACCACAAAAGATTTTTCGAGTTCCGGAGGGGGAATTAATTTATCTATCGGCTCAAAAGACACCGCCAAACTTAAAATTACAGGAATAATTGAAAATGAAAGCCGCGGCTATTTTAACAAACCGGGCAAATACAAAGATGAGATAGTAGCCCGGAAACAGAGTGCAAACACACCCTCTTCAGTTAATATTTTAACCGGCGGCAGAATAATTCAAAATTTTTATACGGACGATATTCTATTCCTCGGGAAACAGATTCCAAGCCCCATCGCAGACGACGCAATAGATTATTATGATTATCTCATAGAAGATACTCTTTCAATAAACAATCAAAACGTTTTTCAGATACACATTAATCCTTTAAGAAAATCCGATCCCGGCTTCACCGGCGATATTTTTATTACGGACAAATCATATTGCCTCCTAAAACTAGATCTTGATCTCAACAGCCCGGCAAATCCCGCGCGGCTGTTCGACAGAGTGAACGTGTTCCAGCAGTTCAACCGGTTCGGCGAAGACATATACATGCCCATCGACTACCGAATATTTGCTTACGGAAATTTTTTGGGCATTGCGAAGTTCGGCTTTGAACTGAATACCGTTTTTTACGACTACAAAATAAACGAAGCTATCGATGATGATATTTTTGGGATGGCAATTGTAAAAGTAAT
Source organism: Bacteroidota bacterium (assembly GCA_021812705.1). Classification (GTDB taxonomy): domain Bacteria; phylum Bacteroidota; class Ignavibacteria; order Ignavibacteriales; family Melioribacteraceae; genus Fen-1258. Next base: position 18,125 of record JAKAMT010000013.1, read on the forward strand.
GCCGGACGCGGATAAAAAAGATTCCCTCTATTGGAAATCTACCCAGACAATCGCCAATACAATAGAAGAACAGAATGCTTATAAAAGGATAGACAGTTTAGAAACCGTTCCAAAAACTTTTTGGGATAATTTTTCATTTTTGTCCACCACAGTAAATTTAAGTAAATATTTTTCTGTGACGGGTCCGCTTTCCCTCTATTCATTCAACAGGATCGAAGGGCACACATTAAATTTCGGAATTGGTTTTTCCCAGCCGGAAGAAAAAAGATTTTTGGTCAACTCCGATTTTTCCTACGGATTTTCAGACAAAATACTTAAAGCTGATTTTTCCGCAACATATCTTCTGGGAGAATACAGAACAACCTCGGTCTCATTTTCCGCTAACAATAAATTAACAGATCTTTTCCGCGAATCGATAAAATTCAACAAACTTACTTCCACGCTTACCAACCTATTGGGCAAGTATGATTTCAGGGATTACTATTACACAAAAGGATTTTCTTTTAAATTTTTGAGTGAAGTATTTCCCATTCTTCGCATCGGTGCTGGCATTTTAAACAGAACCGACAATTCCGGGAACGCCAATTCCGATTACTCAATCTTGAATATGAATAAGCGTTACAATGTTAATCCTTCCATTTGCGAGACAAAAATAAACGCCATCACAGCAGCTATACAGATTGATAGCAGAAAATATATTGAGGACGGTTATTTCAGAAGGAGAGTGGGAACGAATCAGCTTGCGGCAGTGCTGTCTGGTGACGCAATATTCAGTCTTAAAAATTTACTTAACAGTTCAATGAGTTTTAATCTTTACCGGTATACTTTAAATGGCTATATGCCAACGGTCAAATCGGGCGGAATTAATCTTATATTGAGCGGGGTTTATTCCTCCGGCGCGGTTCCGATGCAGATGCTTTTCTCGCTTCCGGGAAACATTGAAAGCGCGAGTCAGTCATTCACAATGAGGACGCTTAGAACGGGTGAAGTTTTTGGCGATCGGGCACTTGTTCTGTCAATTGAAAACAATGTAAACGATGAATTGTTTCGCCTTCTGGGTCTCACTTTTTTATGTGAGCTGCAGATAAATTTGAATTTTCATTTCAACGCGGCGGTGATTGAAGTTTCCGCAGAAAGCAAAAACATCCTCCCCTCCTTTTATAATAATAACTCTCATCCGCTTACCGAGTATAAAAGTCCATTCTATGAACTTGGTTTCGGAATCGGTCATCCGCTCGTACCATTCCGTATTGAATTTACATGGAAGCTGAATTACTTGGGAAATGAAAACTTCTTCGTAGGAATAAACACGCCGGTTTTGTAAAAAAACCGGCGCGCCAAATATTTTAAGGCTAAAAGCTGTTAATGACCTGCTCCGTGAAACATCTTTTCGCCCGCTGTAATATTCATTTTGAGATAGTTCTGTTGTGGAGGAAGAGGACAAGTGGCGTATTTTGTAAATGCACACGGGGGATTATATGCTTTATTAAAATCGATTATTATTTTCCCTGTCGAATCGGTCTTGTCTGCATATAAAAATCTTCCTGATCCGTATGTTTCATTACCGCTGGTCTCGTCGGCGAACAGTATAAAATATTGACGCCCTGCATCAAGAGGGTCTATTCTATATACTATTCCCTCTTTTTCGAATTTCAATGCGGCAGGAACTAAAACCGAATCTATCTGCCCAAGAACGTTTTGAATCAGAACTTTTTTGGGAGCAGGATACGGTTCAAGGCTTGCTTCGAAGCGCCAATTTGAATTTACCGGGTAAGTGTCTATGCCAGTAAAATTTTTGAGCAAATCCGAATTAAGATCTCTCAGCCGCACTCCGTATTTATCTCCCCTTTTAATTATGAACCACCTCAATGATCCTGATTCGAGAACAGTCTCCCCGTGAAGATCGTCTTTTAATTTCAGAGAAATAATTTTCACACCCCCGCTTTTTACTTCTGCATCCGGATTTATTTTTGCGGTTACCGTTGAATCTTCAAGAATTAAACTTCCGATAAACTTTGGAGCTTTTCCTTCAGGGAAAATTATATCATTGCTTTTATCGCTGCCGAATTTATTATCCCCCTTTTTAAGCCAGTAAAGCCCAACAAGGTTCAGCCAGCCGTTTTCCTTTTTAAGATTCTCAATTCTTTCTTTGTGCCAATTATTAATTTTTGCGATATACTCCGGCGAACCGTTTTCTCTATAATCCTTTGAACAGCTTGAAAAAATGAAAAACGCAATAATCAACCCGAGAATTGTTTCATATTTTTTCATTTACATCCCCTTAATTAATTTATTATAAAGTATAATAAAGATTTGTAATTTATCTGCCGAAAAATACGCAATCATCCGTTCATCTCACAAAAGGACCCAAAATGAATTCCATTATTGATGAAGCTTTTAGTACAGAACTTTTCCGCATCGAAGGGCATAAACTTATAGATCAAATCGCGGAATACCTGGACGCCTGCTACGATAGAAAAATTGAAAAGGCTATTCCCTGGAGTGAGCCCGATGATCTTCTGAAATTCTGGCAGAATAAATTGTCCGGCGAAAGAATCCCTTTCTCCGAAATAGTTGCAGCTGCGCTTGATAATTCGGTTCATCTTCATCATCCCCGTTACATCGGGCATCAGGTTGCGGTACCGGCTCCTCTTACAATACTAAGCGAGATGGTCTCTTCTCTCTTGAATGCGGGCATGGTGATTTATGAAACGGGACAGACTTCTACAGCCATGGAAAAAATTGTTACCGACTGGATCTGCAGTAAAATCGGGTACGAAAGTAATAGCGGCGGAGTTTTGACTTCCGGCGGGTCTCTGGGAAATTTGACCGCTCTCTTGGCTGCGCGCCAAAAAATGGGCGATAATGATATTTGGGAAGATGGCGTTATAGATGGTGAAAAATATATTATACTGGTTTCCGAAGAAGCGCATTACAGCATAGCCCGCGCCGGTAAAATTCTCGGCTTGGGTAAAGGTGTCGTTAAAGTGCCCGCCGATAAGCATTTTCAGATGGATATGGATCAGTTAAAAAAACTTTATTCGGAATTTTCCAATCAGAATAAAAAAGTGATTGCAGTTGCGGCAAGCGCCTGCACCACTTCCACCGGCACTTACGACAGGTTAAACGATATTGCGGATTTCTGCGCTGAAAATAATTTGTGGCTTCATGTGGACGCAGCGCACGGAGGAGGGGCAGTGCTTACTGATAAATATAAACATCTTGCCGAAGGAATCGACAGAGCCGATTCAGTGGTTATAGATTTTCATAAAATGTTTGTATCGCCCGGACTTATAACATCCGTTAGTTTTAAGGATAATGATGATTCGTATTCGGCATTTGCGCAAAAGGCTTCCTATCTGTGGAGCAAAGATCACGAGAAAGAGTGGTTTAACATCGGCAAACGCACAGTTGAATGTACCAAGAAGATGATGAGTCTAAAAATATTTGTCCTTTTAAAAATTTACGGTGAAGAACTTTTTAAGGAATATATAGAGTCGCGTTACAACGCAGCACGAGAATTTGCCGAACTTATTAAGCAAAGGAAAAACTTCGAAATTCTCACCGAGCCGCAAAGCAATATTCTTTGTTTCCGCTACAATCCCGGTGCAATGGACGACGCTTCTCTGAACAAACTTAACTCGGCCTTGAGAAGAAAAATGCTGGAAAACGGAAAATTTTACATTGTTCAGACAACTGCAAAAGGAAACATATATCAGCGGGTTACGGTGATGAATCCATTCACAAACAGTATAGATTTCGGCAGCCTGCTGGATGACATTGACCGCAATTATTTTGAAAATTTTATTCAACATTGACCCCATTTTTCTCGATTATAAACATAGACTCATTAAACATGGCGGGTAAATAAGCGCCGGGTTTAATAACCGGCAACCAATTTTTGTGTCTATTTCACATAAAATTGTTTTCCGGGTTTATTTAATAATTACGGTTTAAGTTAGTGTATATTTTTTTATATTAACTTTAGCTTGATATTTAACTTCGTCTTCGGAATTTAAGATGAGACGTAAAATCAAAACTGAATTAAAAAAGTCCGGAATGGAATCAAAGAGAAAGAAAGCTCCCGTTAAATCCGCGAGGAAGGAAATTCTGCCACCAAAAGAGAACCCGAATTTTGAAGCGAATTTCAAAGCTGTAATAGAGAATGCGGGGATTGGAATCGCTGTAATTTCGAAAGATGGCAAAATCTCGATAGCTAATTCTGCCCTTTCGAAAATGCTCGGCTACTCTCCCAAAGAATCGCTCCGCCTATCTCTGCGCAAACTTTCTCATCCCGGAGACTTTGCCGCCGTGGTTCAAATTTTCCGCGATGTAATGAGAGGGAAAAAATCCAAATTCCAGACGGAAGAAAGATTTTTAACCAAATCCGGCGAAGTAAGAAATGCAAAACTTACTGTGTCGGCCGTTGATGATAAGAAGACTAAATCAAAAAATATTATTGTAATCGTAGAAGATATTACAGATCAGAAGAAAATTTCGGAAACATTTGAGAAAGAACAAAATCTTTTTACAAAACTTTTGGAACTGCTGCCGGAGTCTATATACTTCAAAGATTTGGAAAGCCGGTTTATTAAGACCAATAACGCGCTTGCTTTAAAACACGGATTCAGATCGCCGGATCTTATAATTGGCAAATCAGATAAAGACACATTCGGTACCGAACATGCAAGCGAAACAAAAATCGACGAACAGAATATTATTAGAACCGGAGAACCAATAATTGGGAAAGAAGAAAAAGAGGATTGGCCAGACGGAAGGACAACCTGGGGCTTGACCACAAAACTTCCATTATATGATAAGAACAATAAAATTATAGGCACCTTCGGAATAACAAGAGACATTACTCATACAAAGCAGATGCAGGAATCGCTTCATGAAAGCGAACAAATTTATCATTCCTTATTCGACGGCTCCGACGATGGAATGCTCCTCATCTCGAGTGGAAAAATTATCGACTGCAATCAGGCGTTGCAGGACATTTTTAAATACGACCGCGAATCTATTCTTGGAAAAACACCAGCTTATTTTTCGCCGGAATTTCAGCCGGACGGAAAATCTTCTCTCGAAGAATCGCATGTTAAAATGGATCTCACTTTAGTAGGACTTCCGCAGAGGTTTTACTGGAGACACAAAAGAAAAGACGGTTCATTCGTAGATTGCGACATATCTTTGAGAACGCTGATTATTTCGGGGAAAAAAATTATTCACGGCACTGTACGTGATATTACCGAAATAAAACGCGCCGAAAAATTCAGACAAATACTGTACGACATTTCCGAAACTGTATATACTGCGCCAGACATGGACTCTATGTACAGACAAATTCACGAAAAAGTTGCACAGTTAGTCCCCGTTAAAAATATTTATATCGCTCTTTTTGACGAAAAGACAGATATGATCTCCTTCCCTTATTTTGTTGATGAATTCGATCCTCCTCAAAAGCCCAAAAAACTTGGTACCGGACTAACGGAATATATTCTTAGGAAGGGAGAGGCAGAATTAATAAACGCTCAAAGAGACCTTGATTTAAGGAGGTCCGGCGAAGTGGAACTTATTGGCGAACCGGCGGCAATCTGGCTTGGTGTACCGCTTAAAGTTTATGGAAAAACTATAGGCGTTATTGTTGTTCAGGATTATGAAGACGAAAACGCATACGGTGAAGAAGAGATGCAGGTGCTTATATTTGTTTCAGAACAAATTGCACATGCTATTGAAAGAAAAAGAGCATCGGAGTCCATAAAAACATATGCCGAGGAATTGAAACAGCTAAACAACACAAAAGATAAATTCTTCTCGATAATAGCACACGATTTAAGAAATCCATTTATTACTATTTTAGGTTTTTCTGATCTTCTGGTTTCGGACTATGAGGATTTATCGGATGAAGAAAAATTATTTTATATCTCGGAAATGAAAAAATCTGCCGAGACATCTCACAATTTGCTCCAGAACCTTCTCCAATGGTCGCGCTCTCAAACCGGAAGAATTGAATACAATCCGGCGGCACTGAATCTTGCAGAGTTAGTATTAAGCAACGTCAATCTTCTTAATCCGCATGCATCCAGAAAGAATATTACCATCCGGTCGTCGGTTCCCGAAAATCTGAGCATTACAGCCGACGAGGATATGCTGAATACGATTATGCGCAATCTTATAACTAACGCCATAAAATTCACAGAAACAAACGGAAGAATAGATATCAACTGCGGGGAGGAACAGGATAAAATTACGGTTTGTGTAGCCGATACGGGCGTTGGAATGAGCGCATCCGTAAAAGAAAAATTATTCAAAGCAGATGAGACACGTTCAACCGCAGGGACGGCACAGGAATCCGGAACGGGACTGGGATTAATACTTTGCAAAGAATTTGTTGAAAAACACGGCGGTAATATTACAGTTGAAAGCGAGATTGGAAAGGGGAGTAAATTCTGTTTCTCGCTTCCCAAAACCGTTTAAAGAGCAACGGATTTTCGAGTTGTTTTTTTTATCCGCAGAATATTATTTTTTAAAAAGCAGACTGACCGATGCCCGACAAAAAAAAATTATTTCGCAATACTGTTTTAACTAACAGTCCTCTTAAAATAGTTCTTGTGTATTGTGTCTTCAGTCTATTGTGGATCCTTTTTTCCGACGATCTAATGTTTTCAATTTTTGCCACTCTGCGCGCTCATAAAATTATTTCTCTTTTAAAAGGCTGGTTCTTCGTCATTGTTACATCTCTTCTTCTTTACCGGTTAATTTCTTCTGCCATTCGCAAAACTATAGATGCCGAAGAAAAGCTGTTGGCGCTTGAAAAATACTCGCGAAATTTATTTGATAAATCGTCAATGGGATTGGCGTTAACCGCTTTCGACGGAAAATTTGTTGACGTCAATTATGCGTTCGCCGAAATAACCGGAAGAAGCGTTGAAGATTTTTTGAAAATAAATTCCGGTGATATTACACCCAAAAAATATTCCTCGCTGGAAAAAGAGATAGTTGCCCTGCTCATGAAAAACGGCCACTACGGTCCTATTGAGAAAGAGTACATTCACAAAAAAGGACACCTGGTGCCTGTCAGGCTTCAAGGCTCACTGATTGAGAGAGGCGGTGAAAAATTCATCTGGTCCAGCGTAGAGAACATTACGGAGCAAAAAAAATCGGAAGAGCTTTTGAGCAGAACCCAAAAATTTTTGAATGAATTCATGAATCATACACCGGCGGTTGTCTATGCAGCAGACGCCGATGGAAAAATTATTTTAACGAATAACCAGTTTGAAAGCGTAACCGGTTCGGTAAAAGAAAAGATTATAGGCAGCACGCGGGAATCATTTTTGCCTCCGGAAATTGCCGCCGAGCACAGGGCAAATGATTTAAATGTAATCCGGTCGAAAGAGGCCATTACTATTGAAGAGACAAATATTCAGCAGGACGGGCTTCATTACTACATTTCATCCAAATTCCCGCTGACGGACAGCAAAGGGAATGTGTATGCCGTAGGCGGTATTTCCACGGAAATTACTGAACGAAGAAAATCCGAGGAGGCCTTAAAACTTTCGGAAGAAAAATTTCACAAGGCGTTCCAAAATTCGCCCGATGCCATTATGATCTCCCGGATGTCGGATGGCGTTTTTTATGAGGTGAATGAAAACTTTTATAAAATTTCCGGATATACCCGCAATGAAGTAATAGGTCATTCATCAACCGAAATTAATTTTTGGCTCTCGCCCGAGGAGCGGAACAATTATGTTTCCGGACTTGTGCAGAATGGGCGGGTGGAAAACATGGAAGTCTCTTTTAGAACCAAAGATGGAAGTATAAAAGATTTTGTTCTTTCGGGCGAGGCAATTGACCTGAATGGAGAGAAATACATTATTGGTACTGTCAGGGATGTCACTGAGAAAAAGTTAACAGACCAGATTCTTAAAGAGAGCGAAGAAAAATTCCGTAAAATGGTTGAAGAATTGCCAAGCGGTATTATTATCATCAATCACGAAGGTACAATAATAGGATGGAATAGAGCGCAGGAAAAAATAACAGGTATTACAAGCGAAAATGCTATCGGCAAAACTAGCTGGGATTTGCAATTGTCTTTGATGCCTAATTCTATTGTGACGGAAGATCTTAGAAATTATACAAAAAAAGCCATTCTCGAACTCTTTACGGAGATTCCCAAAGATTACCTTAGGCTTCCGATTGAAAGAAAAGTTCAGCGCAGAGACGGTCGGCTGGTTACTATTGAGTCCATTGTTTTTATTTACAAAACAAAAACCGATTCCATTGCAGTAACAATATCAACAGATATTACCGATAGAAAAAAAATAGAAGAAGATTTAAGGAAATCTCATTCGCAATTAAGAGCTCTAACTTCGCACATCGAAAAAATCATAGAAGAGGAACGCGCCTCCATTGCAAGAGAGATGCACGACGAGCTGGGACAAATACTTACATCTCTAAAGATGAATATCGCATTTATCAGAAAAGAGATTGAATCCGGCATATTGGAATCGAAACGGGAACATATGCTGAGTGAATTAATCGAGATCAATTTAAAGATAGATACCGCCGTCGCCCAAGTAAGAAGGCTTATTACACAACTTAGACCCGATATACTTGATAAATTGGGATTGCTGGCAGCTCTGGAATGGTATGCGGAAGAATTTAGCAAATCCTCAAAAATTAAGTGTGTCTTGAATTCAGAATTTGAAGAGCTCTCAGTAAACGCAGATAAAGATTTGGCAATTTTCAGAATTGTTCAGGAAGCAATGACAAACATACTAAAATATGCCAACGCAAAAATTGTAACTATCACTCTAAAAAAAGAGGGAGACGTTCTTCTGGTTGAAATTAAAGATGACGGCAGAGGGATCTCCGACCTTGAGATCAAGGGGGATAAATCATTCGGGCTGCTTGGAATGAGAGAGCGTGCGGTTTTGATTGGCGGCACTATAGACATATACGGAGAATCAGGCAAAGGAACCACCGTTAAACTGAGAGTAAAACTTTAAGTTTGTTTTGCGCGTGGAACGTGTGGATTTTTGTTTCTTTCGAATATAAATTACTAGGGAATTAACAGCACCGGTTATGATAAAAGTATTTATTGCAGATGATCATGCGCTTATCCGGGAAGGTGTAAAAAATCTGGTAAGCCAATCAAATGAGATACAGATAGTTGGTGAAACCGCAAGCGCTGTTTCATTAATCGAATCGCTGCGCAAAGTGAAATGCGATGTGCTGATTCTTGACCTGTCTATGCCCGGAAAACACGGCTTGGACCTGCTGAAAGAAATTAAAATCATTTTTCGCGATCTCAAAATTTTGATAATGACTATGCTGCCGGAGGATCAGTTCGCAAAAAGAACTTTCAAAGCCGGTGCCGCGGGGTATCTTTCCAAAGAAAGCGCCCCGGATGAACTTATAAAAGCGATTATAAGAATCGCATCGGGTAAAAAATATATAACGCCGTCCCTGGCGGAACTGCTTGCGAATGATCTGGACGGAGACTCGGAAAAACCGGTGCACGATCTGCTTTCCGACAGAGAATTTCAGATAATGAAAATGATTGCAGCCGGAAAGTCGCAAACCGAAATAGCGAACGAGCTTTCAATCGGCGTCACCACGGTTAATACTTATAGGGGAAGAATATTGAGGAAACTGGACCTTGGCTCAAACGCCGAACTTATCCATTTTGCCTATCGGAACCATCTAATCAAATAAAAATCCGTAGTATTTATACTACATTTTTTTCATAACTATTCCTATATAGACAAAAATATATCTCTCCTATCTTTCATCAATAAATATTCCGGATACACTACTATTCCCTATGATTTTGGTTTAACCGAAGTTCAGAACAAAAAAAATTCATGATAAATTTTTGGAATAAATAATATGAGCATGGAAAATCTGAACACATCCCGCAAAAGACTTCTGATAGTAGACGACTCACTTGAAATTAGAAAAGGTCTTATCCGCTTCATCTCCGAAATACCGACTGTTAATATTGTAGGCGAAGCCGGCGATGCAGAGACAGCTTTAACTTTAGTGGAGGAATTAAAACCGGACTATGTAACGCTCGACATCAAGATGCCCGGAGAAGGGGGCATAATTACACTGACGGAGATTAAGAAAAGGCATCCTCAAATAATTGTTATGATGTTGACCAATTTTCCTTTTGATCACTATAGAAAAGCTTGCAAAAATGCGGGCGCCGATTATTTTTTTGATAAATCGCACGAATTTGAAGAAATGGTTAATACAATCAAAAATTTATCCGATAATTAATTTTAATCTACAGGAAAGATGGAAAAGGAATCAAAAAAAGTGGTGGAAGTTTTAATTATTGCCGACAAACCCGAAGAGCTTTCATCAATAAAAAAAAGCATGACCAACAATTCAGCGATGAAAATTAATTTACATCATTGCGATGATGTAAACAGTTTGATGCCATTCCTTTCATCCAGATCCGTTTCCCTCATTCTTCTCTCCTTAAAATCAGATTCTAAAGAGGAATTGAGCAAAATTGAATTTATAAGTACCATTATTCCTTCATTGCCGATTGTGGCATTAATAGATTCAGACGATGATGAGTTCGGACTCCGGGTAATAAGCGCCGGAGCTGAAGAATATTTAATCAAGAATAAAATTGAAAAAGAAATTACAGCCAGAGCCTTCCGCTATGCAATTGAGAGGAAAAAAACATCTTTGCACGCCAGCGAGAGTGAGACCAAGTACAAAGAACTTGTAAATCTCTTGCCTCAGATCGTATTTGAGATGGACTTAAAAGGAGATATAACATTCGCCAATAATCTCGCATTTGAACTTTTTGGTTTTAGCAGCGAAGATTTTGCCGGACGATTTTCCGCGCTGGATCTTATAGCCCCAAAAGATCGGCCCAGGGCTCTTGAGAATATTAAAAGGTCCTTATCCGGCGAAAAAATTAAAAACAACGAATATGAATTGATCGGTAAAAATGGAAAAACTATTCCCGCACTCATTTACAGTAAAGTGATATTGAGAGAGGGTAAACCCGCCGGATTGAGAGGCGTAATAATTGATATTACCGAACGGAAACAAGCCGAAAAACAGATACAATTTTCAGAACAGAAATTCAACAAATCCTTTTTTAACTCGCCCATCTCAATGACGCTTCAGGATGAAGACGGTCTATTCATAGATGTGAACGATGCGTTTTTAGAAATGACCGGCTACACCCGGGAGGAAATTGTTGGATTTAAAGGACGGGACTTAAATCTCTGGGCAGACATTAACGAAAGAGAAAAAGCGCAGAGAGAACAGAATGCTACAGATTCATTAAAAAATTATGAGTTTCGTTTCAGAAAAAAATCGGGTGAAATTGGAACCGGAATTTTATGGACGGATACATTCATTGTTGATAACGCCAAAACGGTTCTTTCGTCGACATTCGATATAACAGCAAAGAAAAGAGCAGAAGCCGCTTTGCTAAGCAGCGAATTCAAATACACTAAAATTTTTAATGATGCTCCAGTTGGAATTTACCAATCAACTCTAGACGGGAAATTTTTACGCGTCAACGACCGGCTGGTTCAAATATTAGGGTACGGCAGCAAGGAAGAGCTTCTTCAATGCAATCTGGAAAATGACATCTATTTTGATAAGGAGGACCGGTTAAAGAGTATTTATGCGTATCAGAATTCAGATGACTTTGCAGACATTGAACTGTGCTGGAAGAAAAAGGATGGCAACCCCGTGTGGGTGCAACTTACAGCAACGGGTTTTAAAGACAATAGCGGGAATATTCTATACTTCGACGGTTTCATCAGAGATGTTTCTGAAAAACGAGAAGCCGAATTGAATTTGCGTGAAAACCAAAAATTATTAAGCACCGTCATTCAAAACATACCCGTCGGAATTTTTCTTCTGGATAACAAAGGTAAAATTGTTCATGCAAACAGCGCGGGTCAGCTTATTTGGGGCGGCGTTAAATATGTCGGCCCGGATAATTATGATGAATACACAGGGTGGTTTGCTGCCACCGGAGAAAGAATACAAAAAGATCAGTGGGGTGCTGCACGCGCAATTACTAAAGGGGAACATGTAATTAACGAAGAGATTGAGATCGAAACTTTTGAAGGAAAGAAAAAACTTATCTATCACTCCGCAGTGCCGATACTCAATTCCAAAAAAGAAATAACCGGGGCTATAGTTGTTAATCAGGATATTACTCAGCAGCGGGTTGCAGACTTACAGGTGAAGCGCCTTTCACGTGCCGTTGAACAAAGCCCCGTTTCAGTTGTTATAACAGACACATCCGGAATGATTCAATATGTTAATCCTAAATTCGAGAAGGTAACCGGATATACTTTGGCTGAATCGATCGGAAAAAATCCCAGATTTTTAAAATCAGGATATACTTCGCCGGCAACATACAAAGAGATGTGGGATACAATAAAAACAGGCAACGAATGGCGTGGGGAATTTCATAATATCAGCAAAAAGGGAGATAAATTCTGGGAACTCTCCGTAATTTCCCCAATCAGAAATTCCAGCGGAAAAATCACAAACTTCCTTGCGGTGAAAGAAGATATAACCGAACAGAAAAAAATGACTCTTGAACTCATCAGCGCCAAAGAAAGAGCAGAACATTCTGATAACTTGAAAACAGAATTTCTGGCGCAGATGTCTCACGAAGTGCGCACACCGCTGAATGTTCTGCTAAGTTTTTCCACTTATATTAAAGATGAACTCGAGTCGAGACAGCATCTTACTGAAGACCTGAAAGGATATTTTAACACGGTCTCCGAAGCAGGAAAAAGAATAATTAGAACTATTGAACTTATTTTGAACATGTCCGATGTAAAATCAGGGAGCTATGCTTATAATCCTGCGAAAACAGATATAGTCGGAGAAATTTTAAAGCAGGTCTTTTACCAATTTAGTCACATTGCCGAAGAAAAAAGTTTACGGTTCGAATTAATTCAAAACTGCGACATTATTTATGCATTTGCCGACCATTATTCCGTTGAACAAATTTTAATTCAACTCATAAGCAATGCCGTAAAATTTACGGATTCAGGACACATTAAAATTTTCGTCAACAGGTCGGCCGCCGGCAGTTTGGAAATTAAAATTGAAGATACCGGCGTGGGCATAAGTGGTGAATATATGAATAAACTCTACACTCCTTTTTCACAGGAAGACCAGGGATTCTCCAGAACATTCGAAGGAAACGGATTGGGTCTAGCCCTTGCTAAAAAATATTGTGAACTAAACGGCATCGATATCCACGTTGAAAGCGAAAAAGGAAAAGGCACAACTTTCACACTCACCTTTCCTTCACTATCCAACTAACACTTTCTAAAATCCGTTGTTTCATCTACGGTGCAGTTTTTTTAAATTGCCTGAAATATCTTGAGACTGACCGATGACACCAAACAAATCCGGACCTATAAACGGTCGTGTAGTATTATCAGAAACTGAATTAATTAATAAGTCCGCAGATTTTAATTCATTCATGCAGAAACGCAGAAGCGTGCGCTCTTTTTCGGATAAAAATATTTCGCCGGAAATTATTAAAAATTGTATCCGCGCCGCGGGCTCGGCCCCCAGCGGGGCAAATAAACAACCATGGCAATTCGTAATCATCGGCGACTCAGCACTCAAAAGAAGAATCAGAAAAAAAGCCGAGGAGGAGGAGAGGAATTTTTATTCCGAACGGGCTCCTCAAAAATGGCTCGATGATCTTAAGCCGCTTGCAACAAATGCCGATAAACCTTTTTTGGAAGAAGCGCCTTATCTGTTAGCGGTGTTTGAAAAAAAGTACGAGATGACAGGCGGCATTAAAAACATATCCTATTATTCAAAAGAATCTACCGGTATAGCAACGGGAATTTTAATTGCGGCGATACACAACGCCGGACTTTCATGTTTGACTTATACCCCAAGCCGGATGAATTTTCTTAACGAAATATTGAACAGACCCGCGCATGAAAGACCTTTTCTGATTTTGGCCGTGGGCTATCCTTCTCCGGAATACATTTATCCTGATATAAAAAGAAAAGGGCTGGACGATATTGCGTTATTTATTTTGTAGAAAATTTATCTCTTTAAAAATAATTCCAAAATTTTAACGGATTAAAATTAATATGACAAAATTAATTTCCAGGGATGAAGTAATTAAACTCCTGAAGATGGCCGACGCAATTGAAATATTAGAGAAAGCGTTTGCGGATCTTTCCGATGGCAAAGCAGCGTTGCCGCCGCGCACCGCAATTCAAGTACCCGGATATAATGGACTTGCGTTGTACATGCCGGGATATATAGAAGGAACCGGGGCTCTCGGAATAAAGATAGTGACGGTGTACAAAGAGAACTCAAAAAAATTCAATCTCCCCACAATCCAGGGAACAATAATGCTTTTAGATGAAAAGAAAGGCACGCCCCTGGCAATTATGGATGCCGGATACCTGACGGCAATCAGAACAGGAGGCGTTTCGGGTCTGGCCACAAGTTTGCTTGCGCGAAAAAATGCTAAAGTTCATTCACTTTTCGGTACAGGCGGAATGGCAAGAGCACATGCGTGGGCAATTGATTCGGTCCGCGAGATAGAAAAACTTATTATTTTCTCGACAGATCCGCCGGAGGCGAAGAACTCTTTCAAAGACTCTTTGAAAGAAATTTTGAAATGTGAAATCGTAATTGCAGATAAAGCCGAGGACGCCGCGCGCGAGGCAGATATAATTACACTGATTACAACAGCGAGAAGTCCGGTTATACGCGGAGAATGGATCAAACCGGGTACTCACATTAACGGCGCCGGTTCGCACGAGCCGGAAGCCAGAGAAATTGACACGGAAACTGTATTGCGTTCAAAAATTGTATGCGATCTTGTGGAGGCGTGCAAACCGGAAGCGGGAGATTTGATTATCCCGGTAAATGAAAATAAATGGAGCTGGGATAAAGTGCATGCTTCCCTGGGCGACATAATTACAAAGAAAAAAGAGGGAAGATCAACAGACGAAGAAATTACACTCTTTAAAACAGTCGGCATTGCGATACAGGATGTCTCTGTTGCGCTTCATGTTTTTAATAAAGCGGTCGAAATGAAGGTAGGTACAGATTACGCTTTTTAAATTTCGAACATCAGCTTCAGATAAGCGTAACTTTGATTTTCGGAAAAGCCGTGAGTTACGGATCTCTTCATTATCTCTTTAAAGACAAAATCAAAAACAAACTGGCGCACCGGCTCCAACCGCAAACCGAATGTAATCACATTTGTATTAGTTCTGTCACCGTCAAGAAACAGAATATGAACCGGATCAACATCAAGCCTGTGGGTAACAAACGGATCCCCGCCGGAATTGAAAACCAAATTTCCCTGTGAATCGTAAATATTGTCACCGTGTCTAATAAACTGATAATCAAAATTCAAACGGAGCCGTTCGCTGTAATTGTACGAAATGCGGGCAAGTATCTCGTCGGAATTCGGACCTATCTCGTGGCCCAGAACCTGATTCCATGAGGTGTAGCTGTCCATGTAATTCACATGCGAATAAACATATGGTCTTATTCTTGTGTATTCAAACACAAAAGAGAGATCGTTCAATGAAAAAGGGGAATACCAAAAAGCGCCAAGCTGATATCCCGTTTTATTAATATAGTTTGAAAGATCCTGAAGATTGCCCAGAGGATCATCATCCAGAAAAAATGTTCCCTGAAGTTCCAGTCCCGGAAGAATTCTCGTTTGCATATCAAGCCACAAAACACCGTTGTCTCTATCCTGCAGCGACATCTCTTCGAATTTATAAAACGCAAAAGGATTGAGGTAGGCAAGATCGAGCCCTCTTCCCGAATAAACCACTCCTTCCCCGAGGCCAAACTCAATTGAATTGCCGAAATGAAGTTTGAATCTGTTGATTGCAATGAATTTTGTGTAATCCAATGCGCGGTTAACATTAAAATTTCCGACCGTAGAAGCGTGTATGGAAGTGAAATCAAAAATGCCGTAGTTAAAATTTAATTTTATAAAATCGAGTACCGGATGATTGCCGGACAGAACCAGGTTGCTACCGTATCCGTAGCCGAATTTTATTTTTTCCCTTCCCATCTGTAGAGAAACGGTCATCTCTTTAACCGGTTCCATTTTATAGCGCAGATATCCTTCGGTAAAATCGTAGTTGTTTATATTCTCGTAATCTTCCACATATTTAAAATTATACGAAAGTCGCGGATCGAGAGTGACCGCAAAATTGCGGGATCCGCTTACGCCTCCCTTTTGAACCGTCAAACTGTAGCCGAGTTTATCGAAGAGAGTTCCGCGGAAACGGAATCCGATATCATATAACTCTGCGTTGTTAATCCTCGGTTTAAAAGACTGCCCGTAATAAACCCTTCCCAGAATATTCAGATAATAATTCGCGTCTTCGTTTTTAAAGGCGTAGGTATATTTTATTTTATCGGACAAAAAATCCCCACCTTGTTTAGAAAAACCGGCTTCGCTTCCGAACATCTGAAAAGTATTATTGCTGTCTGCAGCCGTATCGTCGAATTCATCAATGTATTTTTTAAGTGTTTTCTTTTCGGTGCCGCTCAATTGCGAAGAGTTTTCCGATATCTGATTGAGGTTTTTTAATATTTCTTCCCGGGACATACCGGGATTATCGTTATGAATATATCCCGTAAGGTTTTTCACATTCATCTCTTTAATAAAAACATAGACCGGATGATCGATGGGAACATTCTCCTGCTGGGCTTTTAATTGTGAAAAAGCGAAAAGGAGTGAGAAGAGTAAAATTATTTTCCGACTGATATTATTCATATAATTTATTACGCATCAATATTTTTAGGTGCCAAATATTTATTAAAAAGAAGAAGACCTGCAAT
>JAKAMT010000131.1 GCA_021812705.1 Bacteroidota bacterium
GGATTGCGTGCGTAAAAATTTAATTGGAAATGTAATAACAAAGATTCAGGAAGCCGGATTCAAAGTTTCGGCGATGAAAATGATTAAACTTACACCCGATGCGGCAAAAGGCTTTTACGAAATACATAAAGAGAGACCATTCTTTAACGATTTAATCGCATACATGACTTCCGGTCCATGCGTTCCAATCGCCCTCGAAAAAGAAAATGCGGTTGAAGATTTTAGAAAACTAATCGGAGCCACCGATCCCGCCAAGGCAGCCGAAGGCACTATCAGAAAATTATATGCGGAAAGCATTCAGGAAAATATTGTGCACGGATCCGATTCTAACGAAAATGCGGCAAACGAGATTTTGCATTTCTTTTCGCGCCGGGAAATACTGGAAATAAACGGATTTTAATTTTAGATGATCTCCCCTTTCGGGGAGAATTTTTTTTAAATAAAAAGAGAATTCAATGAAGAAATATTTTTTAAAACTGACACTCCTTTTTGCGCTGATTGCATTAGCCGCAGGCTGCGGTAAAAAAGAACCTGTAACTAATGCAGCCGCTGTTGACCCGGCAAAACTCAGTTCCGTCGATATGGGCGGTCAACAGGTAACTCTGAAATATATTTTCAAGAAGGATGATAAACTAAGTTACAAACTGACCACAACAACTAATGCTGTTCAGACCGTCAAAGCAGATTCACTCTTAAAATCAGCATCCGATCAGACTCTTACTTATTTTTTCAATCTCGAGGTGCTCGAAGTAGACCAGTCTAATATTGCCGAACTGGGAATTACAATTACGCAGATTGATTTCACGGGCAACATCAACGGTCAGACGATGAAATACAGTTCAAAAAATCCGACCAAAGAGGATAAAGAAAAATTCGGGGAATTTGAAGTCATTGTAAATTCGCCTTATCGCGCGCGCGTAAATCAGCAGGGTGAAGTTCTCGAAATAAGCCGCGTAGATAAGATGATAGACAAGATGGTCTCTCTGAAGCCTGAAATGGGCAAGATGAGCACGGAACAGAAAACGAATCTGATAAAAAATATAAGCGAAGGCGAATTGAAACCAAGGACCCAGCTTCTTTTCAGACAATTGGCAACAACTCCCGTAGCAAAAGATTCGACCTGGCAATTCACATCCCCTGCAAATTTAGCAGTGTTCCAGATTGAAAACACTTCCAAATATAAAATCGACGATTTCGTAAAAGTCGGCAATGACAAAGGCGTTAAAATTTCGGCTTCACTTCTTTCTAAATGGAGCGGAAACAAGAAAGGAACCGAACAGGGGATGAATTTTCTGTTTGACGATCCAAAAATTACCGGCGGCGGCACTATCATATTCAATATGGATAAAGGCCACGTAATAAAGAGCGAAACTTCTACCACAATTGAATTAGGCGTTCAGATTGACGGCAAAGATGCATCTCAGAAAATGCGTCATACCGTTAGAAAAGATTATTCGATGAATAAAAATATTGTTGAACTGCTGTAATCACATTTAAACGCAAAGCTGTCATGAATGTCTATAATTTTTCATGACGGCTTTTTTATTTTAAAATTATTCTTTTGCTCCAACCACTATTTTCGAACCTTCCACGGCTTTTACGATAATTTTGGATTCATGCTTGATATAATCCCCTTCTGTAACCACATCGACTCTCTGGCCGTTTATAATTGCGCTGCCCGCAGGCCGCAAAGTAGTTAGAGCAACTCCCTCCGCGCCAATGAGATGTTCGAATGATTCATTGGCTGCGTAGCCAGATTTTGAAGAGATATCCGCCTGCAGAATCATCCGGTTCCATAATTTTGATTTAGGCAGCAATTTTGAGACAAGGAAGATAAAAACTGCTGAGAGGACAAAAACGCTCGCAAGCTGAATTATGGCAACGGATATAATCGAGTAATCGCTGAGACCAAAATCCGAAACTAATCCGAAAAAGAGTCCCGCAATCATGAGTATAATTCCCAAAACTCCAACAATTCCGAATCCGGGTATTACAAAGATTTCGAGCAGCAAAAGAAGAACTCCGAGAATGAAGATTACTATATCAAGCACCGAAGCCAGATCAAGTATGTAACCGGAACCGAAGAAAAGACCGAGCGCTATAACGGCAATAGTACCGGGCAAACCCCACACTCCCATCTTAATCTCAGTAATAATTCCTATCATTCCGATCAGGATTAAAAGAGTAGAGACCACGGGATGGTTAAGAAAGCGCACAAAATTCTCAGCCCAATTCATCGATACCGATATTTCCTTTCCGTTTTGCGGAACGAAAGCTTTGATAGCCTCCTCTTCGGATGCTAAGATGGAATCTGCCATCTGAAATTCTACAGCTTCTTCGGAAGTAAGCGTGATCAATTTTTTATCGTCGTCATTCAGATCCGGCACAACGATAGTTTCATCAACCATTCCCTGCGCGATGTCTGTTCTTCTTTTGTTTTTTTCCGCGGTCGCTCGCATCTCCGAGCGCATGTAGGACTGATATTTTTCCGATTGTTTTTTGCCTGCTTCATCAACTACAGTCGATGCGCCCATGGAAGCTCCCGGCACCATCACAATTTTTTCGCATGAAAGTGCTATAAGTGCTCCGGCAGAGATAGCGCGTTTGTCGATGAACGCAATTGTTTTCACTTTACTGTTAAGGATTGCGTCCTTGATTTTTGTAGCTGCATCCACCCTTCCGCCGAAAGTATTGATACGGAATATTATTGCGGCCGCATCGTTTTTTTCCGCCTCAGAAACAACGCGTTTAATAAACGGGGCAAGTCCCAGATCTATATCCCCTTCAATATTGGCTTTGTAAACCGCGCGTGTTTGCGCGTAAAGATCTGAAAAGAGAAGGACTGAAATTAAAAGAAGAAGTAGTCGTTTCATTTTTAGTGCCGCCGTTACTTTATTAAAATTTTTACACAGACTACTTAATTAAAAAGCGGAACTAATTCAACAGCCCAGCCGTCACCGGTTGATGAACGCGTAATTCAGCATCTTATAAACCAGTTTTGCGGCCACAAAATTAGATGAAGGATTGAATTTATTAGGAGCCAGTTCCACGACATCAAAACCGACAATATTTTTTTCAAGGCCTACAATTTTAAGAAGATTCATTGTCTCGTCCCAGAATAATCCGCCCGGTTCCGGAGTGCCGGTGGCTGGCACAAGTGAAGGATCGAATCCGTCTATATCAAAAGAGATGTAAACATTCTCAGAGAGATTTTTTGCAACCAGTTCCTGCCAGTTGTCTCCGTACATGCCGAGTTTAATTTCGCGCGCATAAAAAGTTTTTATCCCTTTTTCTTTGCGGAATTCAGATTCCTCCCGGCACTGGGCGCGAATTCCGACCTGAACAATATTAGTGGTAAATTCCGCCACGCGCGCCATTATGCTTGCGTGTGAATATTTCGATCCCTCGTAATCTGCGCGCAGATCCGAATGCGCATCTATGTGAAGTATGGAAAGATTAGGGAATCTTTCATAATGTGCAAAGATGGGCGCGGTTGATAAGGAATGTTCACCGCCGAGCGTAACAACGAATTTTCCGGCATCAATATGCTTTGCGACTTCTTCATGAATTTTATCCAGGCATTTTTCGACCGAAAGCTTCTGAAGATTGAGCGGCTCTAATGTGCAGATCCCTTTTTCAAAACAGAGTTCGCGGTTCTGCTCCTCATCATAGAACTCGACATAGTGAGACGCTTCAAGAATTTCTTCCGGCCCTTTAGATGTACCCTTTCCGTAGCTGACGGTTTTTTCAAGCGGTGCAGAGATTACGACAATTTCAGAATTGTCATAGCTGGAATATTCTTTTTCAATTGCCAGAAAATTTCTTTTTATGCCTAGTTCTTTCATCTTCTTCCCTGTTAAAAAATAAAAAAAATCCTCCCCTTAAAAAAAGAGGAGGAAGTTAAATAAATTAATTCTTTTCGCCGCTCTCTTTTACTACCATTGCAATTGAGGTGCGTTCAAATTTAATTTTAACATTGTTGCCAACGTCAACCAAGACGGTTTTTTCTTCCAATCCGGCTACTGTTCCGTGCATACCGCCGGATAGCACAACTTTATCTCCCTTCTGAACGGCATCGAGCATAGCTTTCTGTTCTTTAGCTCTTTTCTGTTGAGGTCTGATGATCATGAAATAGAAGATGGCAAAGATAGCTCCGAACATTATGAGAGTGCTTATCATTCCGCCGCCTGCCTGCCCTTCCGCCTGAGGTGCCATTGCTAATAAAAGTTCCATTTACTGCTCCTCCTTTGTTTGTACATTTATTGAAATTATTTTTGTGTATTCATTTTTCCATTCGGTAAAACTTCCGTCTAAGATTCTATTTCTGGCTTCACGCACAAGGTCCAGATAGAAAGTCAGATTATGTATCGTCGCAAGTTCGAGTGCCAAAATTTCTTTCGCGTTGAAAAGGTGGCGCAGATAGGCGCGCGAAAAATTCCTGCAAGTGTAGCATCCGCATTTTTGATCCAGCGGAGCAAAATCATCCTTATAAGCCGCGTTCCGCATGGATACAATTCCTGCCGATGTAAAAAGGTACGCATTTCTCGCATTGCGAGTCGGCATAACGCAATCGAACATATCTACCCCACGCGCGATTGCTTCCAGAATATTCTCCGGTCTTCCCACGCCCATCAGGTATCTCGGTTTATTTTCAGGAATAAAATCGGTAGTAAAATTAACCAGATCGTACATCGATTCTGTCGGCTCTCCAACTGCGAGTCCTCCTATTGAGTAGCCGTCGAAATCAAGTTTGATTAAATCGCGCGCAGATTCTTCGCGCAAATCCTTGTAAACGCTCCCCTGGATTATACCGAACAGATATTGAGGATGACCGTAAAGGGGCTCGGTTTCATCAAAAGCTTTCTTATTAAGAGCCGCCCATTCGGATGTAAGATCTTTCGAGCGTTTCGCGTATTCATAGTCGCACGGATAAGGTGTGCATTCATCAAGCGGCATCATAATATCCGATCCGATGCTTCTCTCTATCTCTATCACTTTTTTTGGTGAAAAAAAATGAGATGATCCGTCAAGGTGCGATCTGAACTCAACTCCGTCCGGTTTTAATTTTCTGAGATCAGAGAGGCTGTAGACCTGGAATCCGCCGCTGTCAGTAAGAATCGGTCTGTCCCAATTCATAAAACGGTGGAGTCCGCCTGCCTCTTCTAATATGTGTGTGCCGGGTCTAAGATACAAATGATACGTATTTGAAAGAACTATTTGAGCTTTAATCTCTTCTTTTAGAATTCTCTCGGTTACGGCTTTTACCGTACCCTGCGTGCCGACGGGCATGAATATCGGCGTCTGCACTTCACCGTGTCCGGTAATAAATTTTCCTGCTCTTGCTTTAGAATTTTTGTCTTTATGGTCGAGTGAGAATTGTAGCAATATACTTTTCTTAAATTTGATGCGAAAGATAATGGAAAATCGGAACATCTTCCATTATCGGCGCCGGCTTAAAATAGAAGAGATTTAAACAGATCCGGGGGACAAATTCAAAGTTATTTCAGCCCTGAATGATCTCTCCATCCCATCCGGAAATACCATTTATCAGGTTGTAAATATCAGAGAATCCGAGTCTTATCATTTCGCTGCAGGCTGCCACGCTTCTGTGCCCGGCCCTGCAGTAAACAAGATATTTTTTCGACCTGTTCAATTGTTCCAATTTCTCAGAGAAATCCGGTTCGTAAATATCGATCATTCGTGAGCCGGGGATCCTAGCGGACTGAAATTCTGCCCCAGTTCTCACATCAAGTATAATAGTGTCGGGGTGACGCATCATTTCATTAAATTGATCATTACTGATATTCACAAAGGATTTATTCTCTTCCGTCTGAGATCCAATGCGTGTCATTATTCTTCCTTTCTTTATAGAGAAGAACATAGAATGGCGGAAAAAAATTCAATCGTTCTGGTCCTGATCTGGAGTGATTTTAACGAGGTCAATTTTGGTAGTGCCTGATTTTAGAATTAAAAGAGTATAATTGCCGAATTTAAAAGATTCCCCTTTTTTCGGAATGCGCCCTATCTTATAAGTAATGAAGCCGCTAATGGTTTCATACTCCCCTTCGGGAATTTTAAAATTGAGTTCTTCATTAAGATAGTCGATTTCAACTTTCCCGTTGAGCAGATAGGAATTTGCGTCTATTTTTTTTGCGACTTTTTCATCTACATCATCGTACTCATCTCTAATCTCCCCGAAAAGTTCTTCAATCAGATCTTCTACAGTTATAATGCCGGCGGTCCCGCCGAATTCATCGACAACGACCGCGAACGAAAATTCTTCTTCCAAAAATTCGTTCAGCATTTCCAGACTTTTTTTGGTTTCAGGAATAAAAGTTACATCCCTGATTATCGATTTCAAGTCTTCCGGTTTTTTAAAGATATCTTTTATCGAAACAATCCCTTTGATGTGATCTAGGTTCTCATCGTAGGCAACAATTTTAGAATATCCGGATTCTATAAAAACCGAGAGAGCCTCATCAATTGTACCGCTTATATCAATTCCCACCATTTCCGTTCGCGGAGTCATGGCTTCGTAAACCCGCTGCTCCCTAATGTCTATTACTTTGCTGATAATTTCAGACTGTTCTTCATCCATTTTACCGGCATCCGAACTTTCTTCAATCAGACTTTGAATATCTTCTTTATCAAAGCCGTGAAGAATTTTAAGCTCCTCTTTTTTGTTCGTCCTGCTGATTACGGAGGAGATTGAAGAAACTAATTTTACAACCGGGAATAATAAAATTGTAATCAGTCGAACGGGCAGCGCGGAAATAATTACAAACCGGTCCGCCAGTTCCCTGCCGAAATATTTTGGTATCAGTTCGCCTATAATCAGAAGGAGAGCTGTTGAGATTAGAAGGATTGAATATTCTTCCATTCCGAAAAGCTTAAAAAGGAATACAGAGCTCAGGGATGCGAATGTTATGTTTACAATATTATTCGAAATCAGAATTGACGAATAGAAGAGTTCGGGATTGTTCACAAAATAGTGGGCATTTTTTGCAGAGAGATCATTTTTACGGGCACGTATCTCTATTTTAATTTTATTTGCTGCTATAAATGATATCTCGGCCGAAGAAAAGAATGCGCTTATGATGAGCAGAGCCAGCAGAATTAATAAGTCGGTCATCATTTTAACGCTCAGAAAGGTTTATAATTTTTATGAAAATAAATTATGAAAATGGCTGTGCCGGCGTAGAGAATAAAATTAATAACCATCGGCAGGTCTGTTAGAAGCACTTCAATAACATTCTCTCCCTTATCTTTCTTATAAACTAAATACATATAGCGAAAGATTCCAAAGATGACGAAGACGGTAGTAAAAACCAGCCGCTCGGTTCCGAATACGGAAACGGTTCTATCCGCGACCGAATAGAGCGCATAGCTGAGAATCACTCCGCTCCCCGTCATTGCGGCAATCTGGTCTATAAAATTGAGCGAGTAATCTTTCAGAACACTTCTCTGCTCTCCGGCATCCGGCGAATTTGCAATCTCAACTCTTCTCTTCATCACAGCCAGGAAAAGAGAAAGGAACATCGTTGTAAGTATAAGCCACTTTGAAATATTGACAGAGATGAGCAATCCGCCTCCTATAACGCGCAGCATAAATCCGGAAGCAATGCAAAAGATGTCTACTATTACTATTTTTTTCAGAAACTCTGTGTAAAGAATATTTATAAGCACATAGAGCCAAACAATAATCATAAAGAAC
>JAKAMT010000132.1 GCA_021812705.1 Bacteroidota bacterium
AACCCTGATAAGCCGCTACGTGAATGTCGGTTTCTCCGGGGGAGAGAAAAAGAGAAATGAAATTTTTCAGATGCTTATGCTTGAACCTAAATTTGTTCTTCTTGACGAAACCGATTCGGGACTTGATATTGATGCGCTTCGCATCGTTTCCGAAGGAGTTAATATTTATAAGAATCCAACAAATTCATTCCTGGTAATCACACATTATCAGCGCCTTCTCAATTATATAAAGCCGGATTTTGTTCACGTTCTCTACAAAGGAAAAATTATTAAATCCGGAGGAAAAGAACTGGCTCTTGAGCTTGAAGAGAAAGGCTACGACTGGATTAAAGAAGAAGAATTTCAAACGGAAAAAAAATAAAGCGGAACATGACTCCAAAAGAATTTTACATAGAAAATTTTAAGATATTCCAGCATAAATTGAACGGTGAATCAAAAACTGTTCTTAATGAGATCCGGAAAAAAGCGTTTAATAAATTCAGCTCCTTGGAATTTCCAACTAATAAAAATGAAGATTGGAAATACACGGATACAGCGCCGGTTCTTAAGCATAATTTCCTTCCGCTCGAAAAGGCGGATACTGCCGGCATTTCCGGAGATGAAATTAAAAAACACCTGTTCAAAAATATTGAAAGCCATCTGCTGGTATTCATTGACGGATTCCTTTCGCCGCAATTAAGCTCTCTTTACACTTTGCCAAAAGGAGTTTTTATAGGAAGTCTAAATGATCTTTCAAAATCGAATCCGGCGGTAATAGAGCAGCATCTAAATAAAATATCCGATCAGGAAACCGCGTTCAGCGCATTGAACGGTTCGTATGCTATGGACGGGCTGGCAGTAATTATTCCGGAAGGTACAATCTTAGAAAGACCTGTCCAGGTTCTTTTCCTTAACGGCGGGAGTTCGGAAAACCTTCTTTCGGTGCCGCGAAATCTCATAATTGCCGGTAAAAATTCAAATCTGAAATTGATAATGAGTTATAAAGGTTACGCGGGTAAAAATTATTTGAGCAATATAGTAACAGAAATTTTTGCCGGTGAAAATTCCGTTCTCGATATATGCAAAGTGCAGGATGAGAATGAAAATTCGTACCATATCGAGAAATTGCAGGCGATTCAAAAGTCGGGAAGCGTTCTTAATCATTATAATATTTCATTCGGCGGCTCTATAGTAAGGAATGATATCAATTCGGTTCTCGACGGAGAAAAAATTGAGACCCATTATTACGGATTATATCTGGCTACCGGGAATCAGCATATGGACAATCATACTTTTGTAGATCATGCCAAACCGGACTGCATGAGCAATGAACTTTATAAAGGAATACTCGACGGGAACTCGCGCGGCGTGTTCAACGGAAAAATAATTGTCCGTAAAGACGCGCAGAAAACGAATGCATATCAGCAGAACAAGACAATTCTGCTTTCAAAAAATGCAACCATCGATACCAAGCCGCAGCTCGAAATTTTTGCGGACGATGTGAAATGTTCTCACGGCGCAACTGTCGGCCATCTGGACGAGACTTCCGAGTTTTACATCCGCTCGCGAGGCGTGCCGCAGGAATTGGCCAAATCGATGCTCATACGGGCGTTTGCGAGCGATGTGATTGAAAATCTTAAAATAGAAGAGCTGAAGGAGCAGATTAATCATCTGATATTTGAACATCTGCACAAAATTGAAATATAAAATTACATATAGAACACAGGGATTGATATTTTTGAAGATTCATCAGCGTAAATCCGTACAATCTGTGTCATCCGTGTGCTATTAAATTATTTCTCCGGAAAAATAATGATAACAGTAATTCCTGAAATAAAAAGAAAATTTCAACTGGATGAGATCAGAAACGATTTCCCGATTTTAAAACGCTTAGTGAACGGAAAACCGCTGGTTTATCTCGACAATGCGGCCACATCCCAGAAACCGCAGGCGGTAATAGATGCTCTTACTCAATATTACACCTTCGATAACGCAAATATTCACCGTGGTCTCTACTTCCTAAGCGAGCTTGCGACTGAGCAGTATGAATCTAGCCGGCTTAAAGTAAAAGAATTTATAAACGCGATGAGCGTTTCTGAAATTGTTTTTGTAAGAGGAGCTACGGAAGCGGTAAATTTAGTGGCGTCGTCTCTCTCCAACACAAGACATTTTAACGAAGGGGACGAAGTAATTATTTCCAACATGGAGCATCATTCCAATATTGTTCCATGGCAGTTTATCTGCGAAAAGAACAAGCTGAGTCTCAAGGTAATTCCTATAAATGATGCCGGCGAACTTGACATGGCGGCATTCAAAAAAATGCTGAATGAAAAAACCAAACTCGTTTCCGTAGTCCATATATCAAATTCGCTGGGAACGGTAAATCCGGTAAAAGAGATTATAGAAATTGCCCACTCGAAATCGGTTCCGGTTTTGATTGACGGAGCGCAGGCGGTGCCGCATTACAAAATTGACGTTCAGGATCTGGACGCCGATTTTTATGTTTTCTCCGGTCACAAAGTTTTTGGTCCCACCGGAATAGGAATTCTTTACGGTAAGACGGAATTTTTAGAAATGATGCCGCCGTATCAGGGGGGCGGAGATATGATAAGGACTGTTTCATTCGAAGAAACAACTTACGATGATATCCCCCGTAAATTTGAAGCCGGCACTCCAAACATTGCAGGGGGAATCGGACTCGGTGCGGCAATAGATTACCTGAATCAGTTCAGCAGAAATGACCTGATTGAGCATGAGAATTTACTTCTTCAGTACGGAACGGAACAGTTGCTATCGATTGACGGATTAAAAATCATCGGCACGGCAAAAAACAAAGCTTCGGTCATCTCTTTCGTTATAGAAGGGATTCACCCATACGATATTGGAACTATAATTGACACGGACGGAATTGCGATCAGGACAGGTCATCACTGCACTCAGCCGATTATGAAACGGTTCAATCTGCCGGCCACGGCCAGAGCTTCGTTCGCTTTCTACAATACCGTCGAAGAGATCGATAAATTAGTAGACGGCATTTATAAAGTGAAAAAAATGTTTGCATGATTTAAAGAATGTTGGTTCTGTGGTAAAAAAATTGCCACGAAGACACTAAGACACAAAGTAAAATGTAAAAATATTCTTAGTGCCTTTGTGACTTTATGAAGCAATCAAGGACTATTCCTTGACTGCACTAAATTATTTTGGGAAAAATATGATCGACAAAGGAAGATTAGAACAGTCTGTTATCTCGGTATTAAAAACCTGCTTCGATCCGGAAATTCCGGTTGATATTTGGGAGCTGGGACTGATCTACGGAATTAAGATTGATGATGAAGCAAATGTTTACATCAAAATGACATTGACTTCGCCCGCATGTCCCGTTGCGGGAAGCCTTCCGGGAGATGTGAAGAGTAAGATAAAAGGAATTAAAGAAGTTAAACAGGTATATGTGGATCTTGTGTGGGAACCGGCCTGGAGTACTGAGAAAATGAGCGAAGAAGCAAAATTACTTTTAGGATTTATTTAATATTTACCAATTTATAAAGCAGCCCCCAAAAAATTATTGAAGGCTGAAAGAAGAAAGGAAGCATCATGTTTAATATAAATCAGAAAGCACCAATTTACGATCCGGAATCGGTCCAGCCGATGAGGGACGAACTTACTTTTGTGGGATTTGAAGAAGCGCTCACACCGCAGCGTGTGGACGATTTAATTTCAAGCAAGGATGATAAAACTGTTTTTGTTGTTCTCAATTCAGTTTGCGGATGCGCTGCGGGAAGCGCGCGGCCTGCTGCGGCTCTGGCTCTTCAGAATAATGTAATACCTGAAAAATTAGTCACCCTGTTTGCGGGACAGGACCGCGACGCGGTTGATCATTTTAGAAATAAATATTTGTCCAATGTTCCGCCATCTTCTCCCTTCATGGCGTTATTCAAAAATGGCGAACCTGTTTTTCTAATGCCGCGCCATCATATAGAAGGAAGAACCGCATCGGAAATTGCCGGAGACTTAACTGATGTCTTCAATAAATTCTGCGTCTCTAATGGTCCATCAATTTCTCCCGACAAATATGCAGAGCTTGTTCATGCGGTTTCTTGCGGCTCAAAAATTCCTCTTAATAAAAATTGAGTGAATTCTAATGAAGTTCAGTGCGCAGGAAGAATACGGAATACGATGCCTCTTAAGAATTGCAAAATTTTATTCCGTCGGCAAATCTCTTACAATTCCGGAAATAAGCAGGGCGGAAGGAATAAGCGAGCATAACGCGGGAAAAATATTGCGCGTTTTGCGCCTGGGCGGATTTTTAGAGAGTTCTCGCGGACAGATTGGAGGCTACACATTAACGCGTGCGCCGGAGCAGATAAGTATGAGTGAAGTTCTTAAAGTATTGGGGGGAAGATTATTCGACGACGAATTCTGTTCGACGCACACCGGCGCTATGGATATCTGCACTAATTCTATCGACTGTTCAGTGCGCTCCCTCTGGAAAATGATTCAGGATTCAGTTGATTCCGTAGTTGCAAAAATGACACTCAAGGATTTGATGGCCAGGGAAGCGTTTATATTTGATGAAATTGTTGAAACAAAAGAAACAATAACTAATAACATAGAATAAGTGACGCGTGACAAGTAACGCGTAACCCGTCCCGAGCGGATGGTGAGCCGTCCGAAGGACGAGTCGAACCAGAGTCGAGGGACGAGTGACCCGGCTTGGTTCAAAAGGCGAACTTCGCAATTATTTTTGATTAACGAGCGAGAAGAAACCGATAACCGATAACCGACAACCGATAACCAATAACTGACAACCAATAACCAGATACGCTGTTTTGCAATGTGGCTGCAGTTTATTTATTTTGGTTTGTAAATGAACAGAGTAAAATTTATGTCGAAGAAATTTATTCCAATCGCAATTACTGCTCTACTTGTATTGTCGCTTCTTCAATTCTCGGGATGCAGCTGCAATTGCGGTAAAAGCAACTCCGAAAATTTTGTGAAGGGTGTTATCACCGTGGTCGGCAATGAACCTTTCACTAAACTCGCGATTAAAACCGACGATGATAAGATTTATGTTCTGCAGTGCGAAAAAGAATTGAACGACGATCTCTGGAAAAAACAGGGGAGTGTGTATTATATTTTATATGAATCTCTGAAGAAGGAATTGGGAGATTCAGTAATTACAGTTGAAAAAGCTGTGCCGGCAACTAAAGAAGCTAAATAAAAAAAAGTGGTGATAATGAAGACAATTAAAATATATCTCCCGTTTTTGTTTTTTGTTTTTTCAATTTCGTTTGCGCAAAATAAAATTGCTGTCCAAAAAGTGGATGAGAATACAATCCCCACGCAAATAGGGTATCCCATTGATGCACGCCCTATGTTAGATGCTTTTGATCGGGCGAATGGGATTGATATTGAGCATATTTCGAAACAATATTTGTTACGGAAGACGAACAAAACAGCTTGGAATTTTATTGTTGGGACTCAAAGAAGTTTCTGGGCTAAAGACAATCGCAAAAATGCTCCAACTGCCTTTTACCAAACTTCCGCAACATGTAAATCTGTTGGTGCAAAGTGCTATATTTTTGTAGAAGATTCAATGTGGCAAGCTGGTAGAATTAATCAAAGCGCGGTTAATTCTATTCAAACCGCTTTTGATGCATCCACACCCGCAAATTCTTCAAAAGGGATCTATGATACCGATGTAGATACTTATGGTGTACCTCCGAATATTGATAATGATCCAAGAATTATAATTCTCATATTAAACATAAGAGATGATTATGTTCCAGGTAGTGGCTATATAGCTGGATATTTTCATAGCATAAATGAGTACACATCATATCAAAACAGCAATCAAATGGAAATGTTTTTTATTGATTGTAAACCTCTAGATCTGTCAAAAAGTACTGGGAGCGGCAGTTTAGAAACTGGTTTATCAACTTTGGCTCACGAATTCCAGCATATGATTCAATTTAACTATCACGGGCTGATTAATTCAGGCTCTCAAGATGTATTTTTCAACGAAGGTTGTTCTTTGATTGCAGAAGTAATAAATGGATATCCTTTATATAGTCAAACTAATTATTATAATATAAGCACAAATCGATATATGCTTGGATGGGATCCGAACAACGACGCTACGGATGTTTTAAAAGATTATTCGCGTGCGGCCCGGTTTTTTCTCTATCTAAAAGAGCAATTTGGCGTTGGTGTGCTGAAATCTTTTACGCAGTCTTCGCGGACCGGAGTGGATGCGCTTGATATAGACGCACTGCCGTCTGTCTCTACATCGCGAAGATTCAGCGATATAGTAGTTGACTGGTGGATTGCAAATTATCTGAATGATAAATCAATTGATCCCAAATGGGGTTATACTTATCCTAATGTTCCAAAAGTATCGGCGACTACAACGTACCTGGATCCGAACGTAACATACAAAAGCGATGCAGTGTATAAATTGGGTGCTCAGTATATTTCCTACGCATCGGGAAATAATCTTAGCGCAAACTTTAATACGAACGGAAAAACTTCAATACAGATTAAAGCGATAGAAACAGGACCTTCCGGAAAAAGAGTTCTGAATGTTACACCCGGAACAAATTTTAATGAGTCAAATTTCGGCAGCGGATATACTAATGTAACATTTCTTGTTTGTCAAAATGATGCTAATGAATCTGTCTCTTCTCCGAATACTACTCCATTTTCATATTCTTACACATCGGAAGGAACTGCGATAAATAGACCGATAGAAATAAAATATGATGAGGGTGATACTAAATCCGCGTTAGGCGGCTGGCAATTATCTCCGAGTGATACGATAGCAGTATTTTTCGACGGGGTTAACGGGACAAGATTGGACTCTATCAAAGTCGGACTGAGGAATGATAAACAGATTACGGGATATATTTATAATACTAAAAATCAGGGTTCGAGAATCAATAAAACGATCTCTTCGCCTTTTGTTTTAACTGGAACATTTACTCCAGCCAGAGATCCTTCTACATCGTTATTTCCTGTCCCCTGGCCAAACATGGCAAAAGTTGATTTAAGAAGTCAGAATATTGATTCGGGAAATCCTTTTGCGGTTTCATTTGTCTATGCCGGCACAAATAGTAATAATATAGTCGTGGTTGAACATACACCAAGTGAATATTATCATAGTCTAACTTATTTAAATAATCCTTCAAGTGGATCTCCGGGATGGTATTATTTATCATCTTCAAGTTCCGCGGTTGGTCTATATCTTATTCGTGCATACGTAAGTTCTTTCACTACAGGGGTGAGTGAAGTCATTGAATTGATGCCTTCCGCGTTTAAACTTGATCAGAATTATCCCAATCCCTTTAATCCGAGCACAGTTATAAGCTACACGCTTCCGAAATCCGGAAATGTTGAAATAAAAATTTATGATTCGCTTGGTAAGGAAGTGCGCTCTTTGATTAACGAAGAGAAGAACGCGGGCAAGTACAATATAATGTGGGACTCGCGTGATAATTACGGCGGCAGAGTTTCAAGCGGAATCTATTTCTATACAATCCGTTCCGGCAGTTTTGCGGAAACAAAAAAAATGGTTTTATTAAAATAGTATCAAATGATACCTAATGGAAGGATGAATAAAGTTACGAGTCGTTAGGTAATAAGTCAATATACTGACTAACGACAGATTTAGATAAACGAGTAACTAAAGAAATAGTGTTGAGGTCA
>JAKAMT010000014.1 GCA_021812705.1 Bacteroidota bacterium
GGTTAATCTGATGAGCGAAGCAATAAAACTTACTGCTGAAAAAACGAAAGAAAAAGATTCAATCGGATGCGCTAAATTGGTCGTCTTCGCAAATGCAGTTGAAGATAATCCGTTTGTAGCAGGAGCATTTCACGGCGTTACGGAACCGGAGATAGTTCTGAATGTCGGAATTAGCGGTCCCGGTGTTGTTCTTGAAGCGATTAAAGAAGCCGGTTATGTGGATCTTCAGCAGCTTTCGGAAGTGATTAAAAAAACAATTTATAAAATTACACGCGCCGGCGAGCTGATTGGGAGAAAAGTCGCAGAAAAACACGGAATTCCTTTTGGAATTGTAGATATCTCTTTAGCTCCCACTCCGGCTGAGGGCGACAGCATAGCTGATATCTTGAAAGCCATGGGAGTGGAAGACGTTGGAGCGCCTGGAACAACAGCAGCCTTGGCTATGTTGAATGATTCAGTTAAGAAAGCCGGACTGATGGCAAGTTCTTCTGTAGGCGGAATGAGCGGGGCTTTTATTCCCGTTAGTGAAGATATGGGAATGATACGCGCTGTTCAGGCGGGAAATCTTTCTCTTGAAAAATTGGAAGCTATGACTGCCGTCTGTTCGGTCGGTCTGGATATGATTGCCATCCCGGGCGATACGCCTGCAACCACTATAGCAGGTATAATTGCAGATGAAGCGGCAATCGGTATTATAAATGATAAAACCACTGCCGTTAGAGTTATTCCTGCATTCGGGAAAAAGATCGGCGATATGGTAGATTACGGCGGCTTGCTGGGCAAAGCGCCTATCATGAGCGTCAGAACTATAAGCAGCGCCGGATTCGTAGAAAGAGGCGGAAGAATTCCCGCCCCTATGCGCAGCCTGACTAACTGATTCAAAAATTTAAAATATATTTTTTTATTAAGGAGGATAAATGAGCAAAGGTCTAAAGATCGGTCTGGGGATTGTGGGTGTTATTGTTCTCTTTATATTTCTTCTCGTATCCTGGGCAACCAGCAAGTATAACGCATTCGTCGGTTTGAATGAAAATGTCAAATCTGCCTGGAGCCAGGTGGAAAATGTTTATCAGAGGAGAGCTGACCTCGTTCCCAATTTGGTTGCCACTGTAAAAGGTGTAGCCAATTTTGAAAAGGAAACTTACACCGCTGTTACGGAAGCTCGCGCTAAAGTAGGTCAAATTAAACTTTCCGCAGATCAGCTAAGCGATCCAGCCGCGATTCAGAAGTTCCAGCAGGCGCAGGACGGATTGGGTAGCGCCCTCTCACGATTGCTCGTAGTCTCCGAAAATTATCCTCAGCTTAAAGCAAATGAAAATTTTCTTCAGCTTCAGGCACAGCTCGAGGGAACCGAGAACAGAATTACCGTAGAAAGACAAAAATACAATACCGTTGCAACTGAGTATAATACTGCCATCAAACGATTTCCCGGAGTGATAATTGCAAACTTCGGCGGATTTAGAGAAAAAGAATACTTCAAAGCTGCTGCCGGCTCAGAGCAGGCACCGAAAGTGCAGTTTTGAGTTAATAGTTAAAAGTTAAGAGTTCAACGAGACGATGAAAAAATTATTTATTCTCTTTTTAATTCCGGTTCTGATTTTAAATGCGCAGATAGAGTATCCTGTATTAAAAAATTATGCAAATGATTTTACGAATACTCTATCTGAATCGGAACTCTTTTCTCTTAACTCAAAACTCAAAAGATTCGACGATTCCACTTCAAATCAAATTGTTTTTCTGATGATCTCATCTTTAGATGGAAATTCATTAGAAGATTTTACATATCAGACTGCAACAAAAAATCAGATCGGTTCAAAAAAAAATAATAATGGTGTTCTCTTTTTTGTCTCCAAAAATGACCGCAAGATGAGAATTGAAGTCGGTTACGGATTGGAAGCGGTTCTTCCGGATGCTCTTACGAGTTCTATCCAAAGAAACGAAGTGCGTCCTTATTTCAAAGAAGGGAACTACTACGCGGGTATCAATGCCGGTATTAATGCACTTATAAAAGCATCCCGCGGGGAATATAAAGCCGATAAAAAAGGAACCGACAGTAAAGAACATGGTTTTCCGTTTATTTTCATTATCATGCTTATAATTTTCCTCTCATCTCTCTTTAAAAAAGGGGGTAAAGGGGGCGGCGGGGGCGGATTGCTGCCGTTGCTCATTTTAAGCTCCATGGGAAGCGGTAGAAGCCGCAGCGGTTGGGGAGGTGGAGGAGGATTTGGCGGAAGTGGCGGTTTTGGCGGTTTTTCGGGGGGTGGCGGCTCTTTTGGCGGCGGCGGCTCCAGCGGAAGCTGGTAATTTTTTCCTAAAACTTTTATTTGGCTTGATGTTCTATCCCCCTTTTATTATTATTTCACCCGCATTGAAAGATATTTCGGAAGGCATTAGATTATTCAATGATGCCGATTTTTTTTCGGCTCATGACTTTTTTGAAGATTGCTGGCTCAACTGCGCCAATGATGAAAAAGCTTTCTTTCAGGGACTGGTGCAAATTTCTGTAGGATCATTTCATCTTTTGAGCGGAAATTTTAAGGGAAGCAAAAGTCAGTATTCGAAAGGAATTAAGAAGCTGGAAAAATACATTCCCTTTTTCTGTGATCTGGACATTAAAAAATTATTAGATCAAACGGGATTATTGATCAATTTGATGGATGACTTATCTTTCACTCAGAATCCAAAAAAAATCTTGGATTTAATACCAAAACTGGAACGCTTTAATTAAATTTTTAATAAATAAGGAGGCCTGCTATGGCAATAAAGATAACTGACGAATGTATTAATTGCGGCGCTTGCGAACCCGAATGCCCCAATACCGCAATTTATGAAGGTGGCGCTGAATGGAAATTAGCCGGTAATTCATACGGTGAAGGAAGTGCTGCTCCATCAGGTGCTGCGGGATTCTTTTCTAAAGATTATTTCTACATCGTTCCGGATAAATGTACAGAGTGCGTGGGTTTTCACGATGAACCTCAGTGTGCTGCAGTTTGCCCGGTTGACTGCTGCGTGCCGGATCCTAATCACGTAGAAGATAAAGATGCTCTTTTGAAGAAAAAAGATTATCTGGATAGTTTGGGGAGATAATTGATTTAAAATCAGGTTAAAGAAAGAGCGGTTTCATGCCGCTCTTTTTTTTGAATTTACTTCCTGAATCCAATTACGGCTGTCACCGGAAAATGATCCGAAGGATATTTCCCTTCAAAATTTCTTCTGATGATTTCAGATTTCTCTGCATCTAAACCGTCCGATATAAAAACGAAATCAATCCTATCTCCGCCGGTTTCACCTTTGAAGGAATTAAATGTCCCTTCATTTTCTCTTTTTGAATTTCTCAGTCTGTAGCAGTCTTTCATTCCGCCCGAAAGAATAGATTTGATTGCGTTATTTTCTTCGCCGCAATTAAAATCTCCGGTTAGAATAACCGGCTCTTTTTTCTCTTGGATCTTTTTTATTACAAGCAGAGCGCTTCTTTCTCTCGAGTATTGAGATTCATGATCTAAATGAAGATTGAAATGGTAAAAACTTTCTCCTGTCAGCTTATCCCTCGCATGAATCCATGTGCAGATTCGGGTGATATTATTTCCCCAATTTTTAGATCCGGGAATTTCCGGAGTATCTGAGAACCAGAAAGTTTTAATGGTATCAACCTCAATACGATCTTTCCGGTAAAAGACAGAAGAAAATTCTCCTGCGGATCTGCCGTCATCTCTGCCGGCTCCGGCACAAGAATATTCCGGCATCATCTTAAGGAGTTCTTCGTTTTGAAAATTCAACGCCTCCTGAAAGCCGATCAGGTCCGGCTTCGATTCCTTTATAACAGCCACAACATTCTCTTTTCTGAACCGCCAGCTGTTCTCTCCGTCCTCCGCGGTTCCGTAGCGCAGATTGAAACTCATTATCCTGAGGTTATCTCTATCCTGGGCATTTATTGGAATGGAAAGATTCCCCAATAAAATAAGGGCCGAAATAATTATTTGAATTCGGGCCTTTGCCGGATGAACAAATTTTTCCGTTTGGATGTTGTTCATATAAATTTCCCTGTTTATTTGTAACTTTATCATAAAGATATCATTTACAAATTAAAGATTGTGCGAAAAATGAAAATAGGAAAATACAATTTATATGCTGTAGAAACGGGCAGATTCGGGTTGGACGGTGGCGCCATGTTCGGTATTATCCCTAAACCGTTATGGAGCAAACTGAATCCTGCGGATGATTTAAACCGCGTTTCTCTTAATGCCCGCAATCTTCTATTAGTCAGCGATTCCAGAAAAATTCTGATCGATACGGGCATTGGCAATTATTGGGATGACAAATTCACAAAGATCTACAGACTGGACCAGTCCCGGTTCACATCTTTTTCATCTTTGAACAGTCTTGGAATAATGCCGGATCAGATTACAGATGTTCTGCTCACGCATCTTCATTTCGATCACACGGGCGGATCTACAATATTAAAAGATGATAAATGGATTCCAGCCTTTCCGAACGCCAAATATTATGTCCAGAAGAAACATTTCGAGTGGGCAATCAATCCTACCGAAAGAGACCGGGGAAGTTTTATTCAAAACCGGTTTATGCCTCTTTATCATGAAGGACTACTGAATTTTATTGACGGAGATGCCCTGTTCGATGATGAGATAAGTTTTATAACCGTTCACGGTCATACAAGTTTTCAGCAGTTGATAAAAGTGCAGGATGCATCCAGCGCAGTTCTCTACTGCGGAGATCTGTTCCCCTTCACTTCTCATATTCCGCTTCCTTACGTTATGGGCTATGATCTTCAGCCTGTTGTGACGGTTCAGGAGAAAAAGAAAATTCTTCCGCGGGCAGTTGAAGAAAATTGGAAATTGTTTTTTGAACACGATCCTGAAGTGATACTGGCAACGGTGACTGAAACCGGCAGCGGATTTACCGTCAAAGATATTTATACAGAGCTTATATGACGAACGGAACCGAGGGATTTTTTAAAGTATGCCGCGAATCCGATCTGAAAGAAAAGGCAGGAAGAAGATTTATCGTGAACGATGTGGATATTGCGTTATTCAAAGTGGAAGGAAATATTTACGCCTTGAACAA
Organism: Bacteroidota bacterium; assembly: GCA_021812705.1. Lineage (GTDB taxonomy): Bacteria > Bacteroidota > Ignavibacteria > Ignavibacteriales > Melioribacteraceae > Fen-1258. Next base: position 5,083 of record JAKAMT010000014.1, read on the forward strand.
TATGTGCATTCATCAAAAAGCCGCTATAATTTATGACGGTTTTATAGAAGAGAATTTGATCACTTGTCCCGCTCACGGCTGGCAGTTCGATCTGAAAACGGGAAAAGTGCCCGGCGGCGTTAAAGGTCTGGATGTCTATGAGGTGAAAATTATTGACGGAAATGTTTATGCAAAAGTTTATCCGAAAAAATTCGAATGGTGATAAATAAATTTAAAATGTTTTAACAGTGTAAATCAATTCTATGCCTCTGAATAACCATACGATAATTGAGAAAGCAAAGGAATTGGGATTTGATCTTGTGGGATTTTCTCCAGCCGTGCAATTGAATTCCGAAGCGGATCATTTAAAAGAATGGCTCTCCAAAAATTATAACGCCACAATGGAATACATGTCGAAAAATTTCGACAAGCGTTCGGATGTTAAAAATATTTTCCCGGCTGCAAAAAGTGTAATCTCTTTGGCGATGAATTATTATACTCCGTATTCCCATCTGTCAAATCGGGAATTGACGGAACAGAAAAAAGGGAAGGTCTCGCGTTACGCCTGGGGAAAAGATTATCACCTCGTTATCTGGGAAAAACTGGACATCCTAAAATCCGAATTGAAAAAAATCGATCCGGATTTTGACTGCATAACATATGTGGATACAGGACCTACAATGGATAAAGCCTGGGCCGTAAGAAGCGGAATCGGCTGGCAGGGAAAACATTCTAATGTAATTTCAAAAGAGATAGGAAGCTGGTTCTTTTTATCAACTCTGATCTGCAATCGTGAATTTAATTATTCTCCGCCGGTAGCGGATCACTGCGGCTCATGCACTGCATGCATTGATGCCTGCCCTACAAATGCCATCGTTGATAATTATCTTGTCGATTCCAGCAGATGCATCTCTTTTTTAACGATTGAGAATAAGGGAGATATCCCTAACGAATATAAGAATAAATTTGAAGACTGGATCTTCGGATGCGATATTTGCCAGGATGTATGTCCGTGGAATAAAAAATTTTCTGCCGTTACTTCAATTCCGGAATTCTATCCGCATGGGAACAAGGAAATTTCTCTGGAAGAAGTTGAATTTATGAGCGAAGATCTCTTCAAAAAAAGATTTGAATTAAGTTCTATCAAAAGAAGCAAATTAAAAGGACTGAAAAGGAATGCCAAATTTCTGCAGGATTCGGTCTGATATTAATACGTCCAATGAATCTATTTCTTGATCTACTCATCTAACTATTGTTAAAATTATATTTGTTTAACTAATTTTGTACAGAAATTATCGGAGATATTTTAATGTCTACTAATCATCATAAAGTTATAATTATCGGTTCTGGACCGGCTGGTTTAACGGCAGCCCTCTATACTTCGAGAGCGAATCTGAATCCTGTGGTTTTCGAAGGGATGCAGCCGGGCGGTCAGTTAACAATTACGACAGAGATCGAAAATTTCCCGGGGTTTGAGCACGGAATACAGGGGCCGGAATTAATGGATACGATGCGCAAACAGGTACTCCGTTTCGGCGCGCAATGTTTTTTTAAGAACGTAACAGAAGTCGATTTTTCAAAACGCCCTTTCACTGTGAAGGCAGATAACGAAGTATATACCGCAGATTCCGTAATCGTCTCAACCGGCGCATCCGCAAAACTTCTGAATATCGATTCCGAAAAATTTTACATGGGCTACGGTGTTTCTGCATGCGCAACCTGCGACGGTTTCTTTTTCAAAGGATTGAAAATTTTGGTAGTCGGCGGTGGAGATACGGCATTTGAAGAAGCGATCTATCTTACAAAATTTGCTTCCGAGGTTTCACTGGTTCACAGACGCGATGAATTCCGCGCTTCCAAAATTATGATCGAACGCGCAAAGAAAAATCCTAAAATTAAATTTATTACGAATGCCGTAATTAAAGAAGTTCTTGGTAAACAAGAAGACGGTAAAAAATTTGTCACCGGCGCGCTTATTCAAAACACAAAAGACGGATCCACTTACGAAGTTGCGACAGACGGAATTTTTATGGCTATCGGACATCAGCCGAATACATCATTGTTCAAGGGAATTCTTGATATGGACGAAACCGGCTACTTAATTGTAAAACCGGGAACAACTAAAACGAATATTGAAGGAGTTTTTGCTGCGGGCGATGTTGCGGATAAAACTTACCGCCAGGCAATTACAGCAGCAGGAAGCGGATGCATGGCTGCAATAGACGCGCAGCACTGGCTCGAAGAGCACGAACTTGCTTAATCTTATTTTAGCTGCAATAAAAAAGGCTGCCCTGCTAAAGAGGCAGCCTTTCTTTTTTTTTGAGAGTAACAGTATCAGCTGTTACCGTTTTTTAATTTTCTGGTGAATAAAAAAGCAGTTACAAAACCGAGCCCCGTCATTGCGATAATCCAGAACGATATCCATTCATCGTGATCCCTGTATTCGGTCCATTGATCTGCCCCTGTTCCGTGAACTACCTGATAAGCGGTCAGATCTCTCATAAGAAATCCGAGACCAAGCCCCAGACCGATAAACAGAATTACAATTCCCAATTTCAGAGATATATAAGGATCTCTTTTTGTTTTTAAGAGTTCCATCATCTGCTCGATGGACAATCCTTTCTCTATCATCATCTGTTTTTCTTTGGAACGGTAATAGATAAATGTCACAATTACCAATCCGGTTACCAAAAACAATACTATAGGTATTAACGTTTCCATATTTCCTCCTTTGTTATTTGAAACTTTTGACCGATTATTTTTCAAAAAGGTTACATAATTATTAAGATATTTTTGAGAATGTACCTTTTAATTATAATTTTCTGATTCCGTTCACTGCTTTGGACTGTAACCGTTGCTTGAAAGGTTACAGAAAATCTTCATTATTTTGTGTAACCTATTCCGAATATATTCTGTCTAATGGAGTGATGAATAAATTAAACGACATAGAGATAATCGATTCGGTTAAAAGAGGTAATTATTCCGATTATTCACTGCTTATTAACCGGTATAAGGACAGGGCATTTTCGCTTCTTAAAAGGCTATTGAAGAACGAGATGGACGCGGAAGAAGCGCTTCAGGACAGTTTTCTAAAAGCGTACAATTCCTTGGCGGCATTCCGAAATGATTCACAATTCTCTACATGGTTTTATAAAATTGTTTACAACACAGGATTAAGCGTCATTGCTTCCAAGAAAAGGAAAGTGGAGCAGCAGATGAGCTCGATTGATGAGCAGTTTGATCTTGTCAGTTATGATGCCGAAATTTACAGCGGCGCTGAAAACGGAAGAGAGTATATTCTTAAAATGGTCGATAAACTTCCTATCCGCGGCGCTCTTGTTGTTATATTGTTTTATATGGACGGACTTTCGTTAAATGAGATAAGCCAGATTATGGGCCTCTCTCTGGTGAATACAAAAGTGCTTTTGCACAGATCGCGCAATGCCCTTAAGGATCTGCTCATTAAGCACAATTATCAGGAGGAAATGTTATGAGTAAGTTAACTGATGAAATGTTAAATAAATATTTGGACGGGGATCTTGAAGTATCAGATCTTGAGGCAGTTAAGGAAGAACTGAATTCTGATCCGGATGCGCTTGCCCGTCTGAGAGCGCTGAGAGCCGTGGATGCAACTTTAAAAACAATCGAAGCCGATCATGCGCCGGAAAACATCTCGGACAGAATCATGAAAAAGATTTCGGCGGGTAAATATACCGTCAAAACCGCGCCGGCTCATTTTTTTATCTCCATCATCTCTATCCTTTTAGTGGGGATAATTTCTGTAACAGTTGCCGCGTTCCGCAGTGCAAGTCATAGTTCGGCAAACAACAATCTGGTTGATTATACGGATAAGATTAAAAATACTCTTGTAAAAAACGCTGAATCAGCTCAAAACTTCTTTTCAAATCCGGGAGTCGTTTTTACGGTCGGCGCTCTGACAATTATTTTTTTAATAGCGGCATATTTTACAATTGAGTCTCATAAAAATTTCACAAAAAAATTTAACAGCCTCTCAAATTAATAAAGCCTTTTGATGAAGTGAGATTTTCTTTGTAAGTTATTCCTGCTTTAATTGAACGACACAATCAAAATAAATTCAAACTGGTTAGCGTATCTGCCATTCTTTCAATATTTTCACATCTGAAATAGATAAGAATAATCATGTCTCATAAAGCCGGATTCGTATCAATAGTCGGAAAGCCGAATGTGGGTAAATCCACACTTATGAACTCTCTTTTGGGAGAGAAACTTTCTATTACAACAAATAAACCGCAGACGACGCGTAAAAAAATACTCGGAATTTTATCGGCGGATAATTACCAGATAATCTTTCAAGATACTCCGGGAATTTTAAATCCCGAGTATCTGCTTCAGGAAAGAATGCTGGATTATGTTTTCAGTTCCACAAAAGATGCGGATCTTATAATCTTTATTGTAGATGTAAGCGAAGACCCGGATGCTTCCCGCACATTGTCCGATGAAAGAGTTGTAAAAATCATAAATTCATCTCAGGCCAAAAAAATTCTGTTGGTAAATAAAATTGATGTGTCGGATCAGCCGTCTGTTGAAAAATTGATCGATTCCGCCGGCAGGAAAAATATATTTGAAAAAATCATTCCGGTTTCCGCCAAAGAAAAATTCAATCTTGATCTGGTGCTGAATACAATTCTGGAATACCTGCCGGAGCATCCTAAATATTATCCTGACGATCAGCTAAGCGACGAGAATGAGAGATTCTTCGTATCCGAAATAATCCGCGAGAAAATATTTGAAAGATTCCGGGATGAAATACCGTACAGCACAGAAGTAATAATCTACGAATTCAAGGAAAGAGAGAACGCAAAAGATTTTATCAGTGCGGAAATTATTGTTGAAAAAGAGAGCCAGAAGCCGATCATTTTGGGCGCTAAGGGAGATACAATCAAAAGACTCGGTCAGGAGGCAAGAGAATCCATCGAAAAATTTCTGCAGCGGGAAGTGTTTCTTGAACTTCGGGTGAAGATCCGCGAAAAATGGCGCTCCAATCCGTCTGCACTGAATAGTTTCGGTTACATTAAAGATGAAGAATAGTCCGGCGGAAAAAAAATCGCCTCCTTTCTTCGGCGAAGCTGCGCTCCTGCTTATGACCCTCATATGGGGTGGAACATTTGTAATCGTAAAAGAATCTCTTAACGATATATCGGCATTCCTCTTCGTTGCGTTCCGTTTTGGAATAGCCGCCTCAGTTTTGGCATTAATACTTGTTATTAAAAAAATTAAAATCGAAAAAAAATCTCTCTTGCCGGGAATGTTTTTGGGCCTTCTTCTCTTTCTCGGTTTCTTCACGCAGACAATCGGACTCAAATACACTTCTGCAACCAAATCCGGATTTCTGACCGGTTCGTTGGTTGTTATGGTTCCGATTTTTCAAATGATAATCGAGAGGAGGGCGCCATCAAAGGGATCGGTGTTCGGAACTGTTCTTGTTTTTGCGGGCATCCTATTTCTTTCCAGCGGAGGATCTTCTTTAGGAGGATTGCTATCCGAGCTTGGTGCAAATTTTAATTTCGGTGACGGCATGACGCTTTTATGCGCGGTCTTTTTTGCAGTTCATGTTGTTTACATTGATGTGATCTCCGTAAAAAATCATTTCTGGACTATTCTTCTTATTCAGATCACAACAGTTTCAATCCTAAGTTTCATATCGGCACTATTTTCTGCTGCCGTTTCCATCGAACCGCTGCGGCTGTCGCTAACAAAATATCTGATATTCGGACTGCTTTACACTTCACTGCTGGCTACATTATTTAATATAGGAATGCAGACAAAATTCCAAAAAATTGTAAGTCCTACCCGTGCCGGAATAATTTATTCATTCGAGCCAATCTTCGCCGCTCTCTTTGCATTCTTTTTACTCAATGAGAAAATCAGTAATTTTGGAATCATAGGGAGCATTCTGATATTTCTTGGCCTGATTGTTTCCGAAACATATGAGTCTTTTTTTTATAAAGAAAAGAATGATGCATGAAAAGAGCCGAGATAATTGTGAACGGGCTGGTTCAGGGTGTCGGATTCAGATATTTTGTGGTAAGGAAAGCAGAGAAATTGGGACTAAAAGGTTATACCAAAAATCTGGAAAGCGGAGAAGTATATACGGTAGCAGAAGGGGATACATGGGCAATTGAAGACCTGTACAATGAAATTAAAACTGGACCGCGTCATGCTGATGTTAAAAATGCTTCTATAAAATGGAGCGAGTATAAAAAAGAATTTAATCAATTTGAGGTCAGATTTTGAACTCTAATTTTAAAATTGGTTTCGGATATGATGTTCATCCTCTAGTCGAGGGAAGAAAGCTGATCCTCGGCGGCGTCGAGATTCCAAGCCGGTTAGGACTTCTTGGTCACTCCGATGCGGATGTTCTTCTCCATGCAATTTGCGATTCCATTCTAGGCGCTCTGGCATTGGGTGATATAGGCAAACATTTTCCCAATACGGATCCTAAATACAAGGACGCCGACAGCAAACAGCTCCTGAATCAGGTGTACTACTTAATGACGGACTTTAATTTTCAGATCGGAAATATAGATTCCACCATACTGCTGGAAGAGCCGAAACTGGCTTCATATATTCCGGAGATGAGAAAAAATATAGCCAATATTTTAAGCGTTGATGTTGACCACGTTTCAATTAAAGCAACCACTTCCGAGAGATTGGGATTTGTCGGGCGCAGCGAAGGATGTGCCGCGCATGCAGTAGTTCTTCTTATTAAAAAAGAGAAATAATGCTTCAACAGATAATAAATTACATCGGCACATTAGATCCCGCACTTATTTATTTGGCGCTCATCTTTTTTTCTTTCATTGAAAATGTAATTCCGATGTCGCCCAGCGATCTGGTGGTGGTATTCGGCGCGGCAATTCTGTCCCAGTCCCCGTATGCATTTTTGCCTCTGCTGTTGTTAACAACCGCCGGCAGTGCTGCCGGATTCATTGTAATGTATTTTGTGGGTGAATTTCTGGGGGAGAAAATTATCAGAAAAGGGAGATTCAAATTCATAAAGGAAGATGCGTTAAATAAAGCCGACCTGTTTTTCCACAAATATGGATACAAAATAATTGTCGTAAATAGATTCATGCCGGGCACAAGGGCGGTAATAAGCTTTTTCGCAGGGGTTCATCGGTTAAAACCGCTTCGTACTTTTATCTTTGCTTCAATAAGCGCGCTCCTCTGGAATGCAGTACTGATTTTTCTTGGAATCAAATTAGGACAGAATCTGGAACTGGTTGACTATTATCTTTCCAAATATTCTCAAGTGGCAATTGTAGTCACCGTGCTTGCAGTTGTCTTTTTTACCGTTAAGTATTTTGTGAAGAAGAAGAGCAGATGAATATTTTTAGAAAATTTAGGGCACCATTATCTCCGGAAGAAAAAGAGATTAGGAAAAGAGAACTTTTGTTCGGGGCTCTTTCCGGATCACTATTGGGATTATCTTATCCGCCGGTTCCTCTCCCTTTTTTGAGTTTCTTCGCGTTAGTCCCTTTTTTCTTTGTGATTGAAAAAAGAAAAACTCTCGGTTCGCTTAACAGATTTGTTTATTTCACCCTCTTCATCTTTAATTTTATAACACTTTACTGGGTGGGCAGCTGGACAAAGGAAGCCGATCCCTTTCTTATGATCTCAGGCGGAACTCTTCTTTTTTTCAATCCTCTTTTTTACCTGATCATTTCCGTTCTCTTTCATTTCTCAAGAAAAAGTTTCGGTGAAAAAATATCCTTATTCCTTTTCCCCCTATATTGGGTAGCGTTCGAATATCTGTACAGCGTTACCGATGCACGTTTTCCCTGGCTGACACTGGGAAATTGCCTCTCATATTTTAATACATTTATACAATCCGCAGATCTCGTTGGGGCCTACGGCCTTTCTCTAATTATTCTCTACATAAATTTGTTTATATATCTCTCAGTCAAAAACCTGAAAGTGAAAAAAAAAATAGAGAACCGGTTTGCTCTCGCCGCGGTAATTCTATTTTTTTCTGTGATGGCTTATGGAACCTTTAGACTTAACAATCTTCCGATACCGGAGAAGAAAATTAAAGTCGGTCTTATACAGCCGAACCTGAATCCCTGGGATAAATGGAAAGACGGGAATCTTGACGAGCAGCTTTCACAATACCTGGAGCTTTCGCAAAAAGCGATCGACCGTGGCGCAAAATTAATTATCTGGCCTGAATCTGCGCTTCCTGTTTATCTTCTCAGCGGAAATTACGATGAGCAGGTGAACCGAATAAAGAATTTTGTCTCGTCAAAAAATGTTTTTCTTCTCACCGGCATGCCTGACGTGAATTTTTATTTCAACAGAAATGACGCGCCTGAAGACGCCAAAAAAACAAAGAGCGGAGTTTTGTACACAAGTTATAATTCTCTCCTCTTCTTTTCTCCGATGATACCCGAAATTCAAAAATACGGTAAAATAAAATTAGTCCCGTTCGGAGAGCATGTCCCCTTCGTTGAACAGCTCCCGTTCCTTGGCGATTTTATCAAATGGGAAGTTGGAATTTCGAGTTGGAATGTTGGCAAGAAGCAAACAGTTTTAACCAGCGACGGCACTCAATTTGCGCCTCTAAAAATCGGCGGAGTAATATGCATTGAATCCATATATCCTGATTTTGTGGCCGGATTCGTTCGGGATGGAGCAAATTTAATAGCTGTTGTTACTAATGACAGTTGGTACGGTTATTCGAGCGGTCCGTATCAGCACAAAGAAATTTCGGTTCTGCGTGCGGTAGAAAACAGAAGAACAGTTTTAAGGTGCGCCAACGGTGGAATAAGCTGCATAATAGATCCAGCCGGAAGAACAATCTCATCCACAAAACTTTTTGTAAAAGATGTTCTGGTCGGCGATGCTTATATCCAAAATGAAGTAACATTTTATTCAAAGTATCCTCTTTTGATTCCTATCCTGGTGTCGCTGATGTCGTTAATAACTGTAGCAACGTTCATAATTAAGAGACTATCAATTATCGGAAATAAAAAATCATGAAAAATATTATTGACCTTAGAAGCGATACGCTTACTAAACCATCTGATGAAATGCGCATGGCAATGTATGAAGCAGAAGTGGGAGATGATGTTTACAAAGAAGATCCTACGGTTAACAGGCTGGAAAAATTTGCAGCCGAAATTCTTGGAAAAGAAGCCGCACTCTATGTGCCCAGCGGAACAATGGGAAATCAAATTTCACTTAATGTTTTAACTAAGCCCGGCGATGAAGTGATATGCGAAAAAGATGCACACATTTTTCAATATGAATCCGGCTCTCCGGCTGCATTAAGCGGAATAATGCTTAGTCTCGTTGACGGAGTGAGAGGCGTATTCACTCCGGATCAGGTCGAGCCGCTTATCCGTCCTGTCAGCGCTTATTATATGGCTCGTTCAAGGGTGATTGAAATTGAAAATACTCACAACCGCGCTGGAGGTACCATAAATCCCATTGAGAATATTGCGGCGGTAAGCGCACTCGGTAAAAAGTATAACCTCTACATGCATCTGGACGGCGCCCGAATATGGAATGCCTCGGTGGCTACAGGCATCTCTCCCGCGGAATATGCAAAACATTTCGACTCTGTATCATGCTGCCTGTCTAAAGGTTTAGGGGCACCTATCGGATCCTTGATAGCAGGGACAAAAGATTTCATTCAAGAAGCATACAGAGTTAGAAAAGGTTGGGGCGGCGGAATGAGGCAGGCGGGAATTTTAGCCGCAGCCGGTTTGTATGCTTTAAAAAATAATATCGAACGCCTCAAAGAGGATCACGAAAAGGCCGAAACTCTGGCAAAAAAACTGGCTGCAATCCCGGGAGTGTCGGTGGATATGGAATCCGTTCAGACAAATATCGTCATGTTTACTCAGTCAAAATTAAGCGTGGAAGATTTCCTATCAAAATGCAGTGAGAATGGTTTGAAATTAGGCACCGGAAAAGTCGGCGTTATAAGAGCGGTAACGCATATGGATGTGTCGCTTAATGAAATGACGGACGCCGCGCATCTGATCGAAAAAATTATGAATTAGAATTCAAGAAAAAAGATTCTAATTATTGAAACAAAACATGAGCACAAAATGAAAATATCGGATTATAATCACAGTATAAAAGAAGTGGTGCGTTTTCATGAAGTTGATCTTCTCGGAGTATGCAACAACGCGGTCTATTTCAATTATTTTGAGGATGCCCGCCTTAGATATGTGCAGGATCTGAAAAATAAATTTGAACTGAAAGAATTTATGGAAGGCTACTCCTTTTTTATAATGGCCCACAACGAATGCGATTATCTTAAATCAGCGCACCTTGATGATGAATTAAATATTTACACCAGAATCGATTTTATAAAAAATTCCAGTTTCGGCTTTAAACACTTAGTGGAGAAAGTTAGGTCGAAAGAGATTATTGCCCGCGGCGGCGGAGTGATGGTTCACATAGATGTAGATAGTAAAAAACCCGCTCCAATTCCCCGGGAATTTTACGACGCAGTATCAAAATTCGAAAAACAGGTTCAGATTTTAAAATCGACTTAGCGCAAAAAGAAAATTATTGTAGCACCGGCTAAGACTATTACAGAAATCCATCTGCTGTAGTGGGGATAATTTTTCTTTATCATTCCCCATCCCTTCGCAAGAAGCAGCATCGGAATTATAAGTGCAATTGTGAAAAGTGTGCATTGCAAAAAGCCGTAACTCTGATTCGAAATATCCACAAAACTTTTTCCGTCGAAGAATGCCCGGTAAATGATCTGCAGGTGGACCCAGTAGATGAGCAGAGATTCCCGGCTCACGTCTAAAATTAATGATTTGTAATTCTCCTTCTTATTCAAGTAGAACCAGAAAATTCCAAGCAGAAAGAGAATTATACCGAATCTTTCTGAGAACCAGAGGGGATTAGGCCGCAATCCGATATCGAGTGCCGGAAAAATCACATACATAAATACAACGCTCGTGAGATAAAAAGCTGCGCCGTTGATTACCAGCTTTCTCGCAAATGCCTGTTCCGTTTTCGCATCCCGGGCTGCCAGATAAAATTTTGCCGTGTAAGCGCCGCTGAAAACAAAAGCCCACCATGGAAAAATAGGAAAAAGTGAACCGTGCATTTTATTTATATAGTTCGAAAAAAAGAGAGGCATGTAATTCGCAAAGTCAAAATTCCACATGGTTGGGCTCAGAATTAGTACAACCAGTGTTATAATCAGGGCGAAATTGAAAAACTGTTTCTCGGTCTTTAATATTGCTCTGGCTGCCAAAAGAACAAACAATCCGGTGGAAATCAGTTGCAGAATATCGACCGTGAATAAACTTTCTAAATTCGGTTGAGTTAAATTATTCATCAGTTTCGTCCACGAATAATAGGGAAGATGGAGTGAGTAACCGATATAAAATATGAGTCCAATCCTGCTTAACTTTTTCAGAAAATCTTTGTCGAATATTCTAAGCTGATCACCTCCTTTGTGAAGCGAAAGAACAAAAACCAATCCGGATGCAAAACTGAATGATGGCGCTACCAATCCATTTATAAAATTTAACCGGTCAAAAATCCATGACTGTTTCAGTGCCGGTAAAAGCATAGAATTGAATACGTGCACTTCTATCATTACAATCAGCGCCAGTCCCTTTAATAGATCTATAAAGAGCGCTCTGTTCTTCTGGATCATATAGAATTCCGTTAAAATTTGAAATTAAGATAATGAATAATTTTTTTTTTGCAATGGGGATCTTTTAAAAATCTCGACGGCCGCATCCTGTGTAATTTCACTTCAAAAAATGTTAGTTTATACGGAACAAATTTATAAAGGGGGCTTTATGAATCTTGTTTTTGATATCGAAACCGTGGGTTATGATTTCGAATCCCTTTCAGAATCTCAGCAGGAATTTTTAACCCGCTATTCAGAATCCGAAAAAGATCCGCTCAAAAGATTGGAATTGATTGATGAATCGAAACGGTATCTTAGTCTTTATCCATTCACCGCTAAAACAATCGCTATCGGCTTGTTCAACGTTGAAAAAGAGAAAGCAATTGTCCTTTATGAAAATTCTCTCAATGAAGAGTGGGTCTCAGAGGAGAAGACCGTAACCTATAAGCCGGTGCCGGAAGATGAGATGCTGAAATATTTTTGGAAATATGCCGGAAAAGCTGAAAAATTGATCTCGTTTAACGGTCGCGCGTTTGATCTTCCTTTTTTAATGATCCGTTCGGCAATCAATAAGATCAAACCCGCAAGAAATTTATTGAGAAACAGATACGATCTGAGTAAACATGTGGATCTGCTTGAGCAATTCACTTTTCACGGACTGACTAAAAAATTCAACCTGGATTTTTACTGCCGGTCGTTCGGAATCGATTCCCCAAAATCCCAGGGGGTGACCGGCATGGATGTTAAAGAACTTTACAAAGCCGGCAGAATGAAAGAGATAGCCATCTATTGCGGAAAAGATATTAAAGCGACTTACGAGCTCTACAGGATCTGGAATGATTTTCTGAATATCGGGTAAAGCATTTTAATTTAATATCTGATCAGGCGGTCTTCCGTTGCGTAAATTATTAGCTTAATTTATTGCGTAGTGATATATCTTCTTTTCGTTTGAAAAAAAAATTAAGAAATTGCGTCTCAAAATTTCAGGTTATTGTTGAAAAGAGAACTCTATAATAATGTAAACTGCATAATTCTCACCGGGGGAAAAAGCAGCAGGATGGGAACAGATAAATCATTCTTAAAGATCGGCTCCGAAACTATGATCCAAAGAATGAAAAACCTTCTTTCAAATATTTTCAAGAATGTTTTTTTGAGCACAAACGATTTTGATCCCTATTCCGGACTGCAGCTGACTATGATTGAAGATATTTACAGAGATAAAGGACCGCTTTCCGGCATTCATGCCGCGTTGAAATTTTCTTCCACACAAAAAAATTTTATTATTTCATGCGATCTTCCGTTTGTTACGGAAGATGCAATCAAATATTTGGTTGAGTATGCATCGCAAAAGCCGATTTTAATTCCGTCTGCCGGAAACAGAATGCAGCAATTGTGTGGTATTTACAGTAAAAGCCTAGTTCCGGCAATAGAAAAAATATTTAATGAATCGGATTCTGATATTTATAATGCGGCAAAAAGAGGGGTCAGCGTTCAAAGATTGATTGAATATGCCGGAGCAGAAATTATAAATATGGAACGCCTTCCTTTTTATAATGAAAATATTTTTTTTAATATGAACTCGGAAGCAGATTACAATTTTGTGAAGAGTATAGTAAGAAACTGAGATGAAAAAATCGCCAAATATTAAATTCGTAATCACGGCTTATCTTTTTGTGCTGGCCGCGGCGGGATTTTTTGTTTACGGAGTTTTCAACTTTATAAACAGTCCTGTAAATGAAAAAATTGAGAAGTACCGGATAGAAAAATTGAAAAGGGAAACGGGGATAGATGAATCGTCCTTCTCCGACCTGCCTCTTATATTGAACCGAAGGGAAGGGTGCCTGATCTGCCATGGAGAAATGGAGGGATTTGAAAGCTCTCACGACCCTCAAAAAATAGGATGCTACTCATGCCATCTTGGGAACCGTTTGGCAAGAGATAAATCGAGTGCTCATAAAAATCTTCTTCGCATTCCGGGAAATTCAAATGATGTGTCAGTTACATGCGGAGAAAAACAGTGCCACCCGCAGATGATTGCGAGAATGGAAAACAATATTATGACTACGATGAACGGAGTTGTGAGTGTAGATAAATGGGTCTTCGGAGAAACCGCCTCGCCCACTGCCAAATCTCCGGTCGATTCGATCAAATATTCTCCTGCGGACACACATCTGAGAAATCTCTGCGCATCGTGCCATCTTTCAAATGCAAAAACGGAAGCCGGACCGGTGCAGGAACTTTCGCGCGGCGGGGGATGCCTTGCTTGCCATTTAAATTATTCGAAAGAATCCGAAGAGATGCTCGTTCAGCTCTCCGAAGAAAAAAACAAATATGAGAATAAGATTTCAAAATTAAAATTCCATCCGTCCGTTTCTCTTAATGTTGAAAATAAACATTGTTTCGGATGCCATTCGAGATCGGGCAGAATTTCGCTAAGCTACGACGGCTGGCACGAAACGCTCCTTAAACCCGAGGACGTAAAGGGAAAAATCGGTTTCAGAATTCTTGACGACGGCAGAGTAGTCCAGCAGATAAAAAAGGATATTCATTCGGAACTGGGACTTCAATGCGTCGATTGCCACACATCTTACGAATTGATGGGCGATGGAAAATATTCTCTTCATAAAGAAGAGCAGATGAAGATTCAGTGCGTAGACTGTCACCTGGTCTCAAATTCAACAACTCGAAAAATTTCTCAATTTGAATTCGAATCCGCTCAAATATCCCGATTGAAAAAATTTGACCGGCCGGATCGGGATTATTTGGTGAGTGCAAAAAATGGATTTCCGCTGGTTAATGTTTTTTTGAAGAACGGCAAACCGTATCTGATCAGAAAATCGACAGGACAAATTATTGAGATAAAATTGCCGTCGCAAAATTGTGCCCGGAACGGTGCGCATAAAAATCTCTCATGCAACAGTTGTCACAATTCCTGGTCGCCTCAATGCGTCGGATGCCACACCGAATTTGATAAAGACGGTTCGATGTTCGATCTGTTATCAAATAAAGAGGAGAAAGGGGAGTGGCTTGAACACCCGAAGGATCTTTTGCCCGAACCCGCTGTTCTGGGAGTACGGGAATTTTCAGAAAACGGTATTAAGAAAAAAATTGTTGAGGAATTCATTCCTGGAATGGTACTCACAATTAACAAAGATAAGAACAAAAAAGAAGAAAAAATTTTCAACCGTCTGTTTGCCCCCGGTTTCTCACACACAATCAGAAAAGAAACGCGCTCTTGCGTCTCCTGCCATAATAATTCCGCGGCTTTAGGATACGGTAGAGGGAAATTGGATTTTCAAATTAACGGAAAGACAGGAGTCTGGAAATTTTCTCCTTCATATTATCCCATTCAGTATGACGGACTGCCGGAAGATTCCTGGATCGGTTTTCTGAAAGAGAGAAGTTATAATTCCACTACCAGAGATAACACGCGCCCGTTCTCAATAAGCGAGCAAAAAAAGATTCTTACCGTAGGAGCCTGCCTCACTTGCCACAAGCCGGATTCATGGGTAATGAAGAATTCTTTGAATGATTTTCAGCTTGTTCTGGAAAAAAGATCCTCAATGTGCGTTCTGCCTCAATGGTGAAATAGCAGCTAAAAATTCCTTGCATTTTTGATCTCAACCTTATTATGTTTTGTGCTGTAATTTTTAATAAAAGGACAGCTAGAACCGATTTAATTAGACTAAAAGTCGTTTTTTGATAAAAAATAGATTTTTTATTCAGATGTTCTTGTTAAAAAATTTTTTTTGTACTGATATATATTTATAAATATCAACAATCTGCATAGATAAAAATATAGAATCGAAATGTTCACTAATGAAAATAAATTCAATGAGCCCATCTTTTCAATAAGCACAGCGGCAAGAATATTGAATATCTCTGTACATACATTAAGAATGTATGAAAGGGAAGGGCTTTTCATTTCATTTAAAAATAATTCTAATCAACGTCTCTTTTCTCAATCCGATATCGAACGCATTCAATGTATTCGCACTGCGATCAATGAAGCTGGGATAAGCATCAGCGGAATAAAAACAATTTATTCTCTTATCCCCTGCTGGAAAATTAAAGGTTGCCTCGAGGAAGATCGAAAAAAATGCGACGCATACAATAATTCGCACGTGCCGTGCTGGAGTTATGAACATAAAAATTTTTGCAAAGATAAAAATTGCAGGGAATGCGAAGTTTACTATAAATATTCGCAGTGCGGAGCAATTAAAGAATTAATTAAATCCATTTCGAGGTAAATGATGAAAAATATTTCTCGAAGAAAGTTCTTAAAAATCACGGGATTCTCTGTCGGTGCAGCAGCTGCTGCTTCGGCACTTAGTCCTATGATCAAGGGAGCGAATAAAATAAACAGAGAAAAAGTAAAAGGAGTGCAGGTAGTACCCACATATTGTGATATCTGCTTTTGGAAATGCGGATCGATGGCGTATTTGAAAGACGGTGAACTATGGAAAGTTGAAGGCAATCCGAAAGATCCTCTTTCAAAAGGCAGACTGTGTCCCCGCGGAACAGGCGGCGTAGGTGCGGTGAGCGATCCCGACAGGCTGCGTTCTCCGCTTATTAGAACTCGTGAACGAGGTGAAGAAGTTTGGAAAGAAGTTACATGGGATGAAGCCCTTTCTTATGTGGCCAATAAAATGAATGATATTAAAGCGAAGTACGGCGCGGAATCATTCGCTTCATTCTCTCACGGCATCGGCGGAAATTTTTTGAGGCATATGCTGAACGCATATGGAGCAATAAATTTTGCCGCACCTTCATTCGCCCAATGCAGGGGTCCACGCGATGTGGGTTTTGAACTTACTTTCGGAGATGCAATCGGATCACCGGAAAGAACAGACATAGAAAATTCAAAATGTCTCGTGCTTATAGGCTCGCACCTTGGAGAAAACATGCATAACTCTCAAGTGCAGGAATTTGCATCTGCCGTGCAGAATAATGCGAGCATTATAGTTGTCGATCCTAGATTCTCAGTCGCAGCTTCAAAAGCAAAATATTATTTGCCAATTAAACCGGGAACAGACATTGCACTGTTGCTGGCGTGGATGAACGTTATAGTCTCGGAAAAATTATACGATATAGATTACGTTACAAATTACGGATTCGGATTTGAACAGTTTGCCGCAGAAATTTCTCAGTATACACCGGAGTGGGCTTATCCCGAAACCGGAATTGATCCGCAGCTGATACGCGCATCCGCTCGTGAAATGGCTATGCATAAGCCGGCTACACTGGTTCATCCAGGCAGACACACAAGCTGGTACGGAGATGACGCGCAGAGAAGCCGTGCAATTGCACTTCTGAATGCATTGCTCGGAAGCTGGGGACGCAAGGGAGGATTTTTCTACCCGGTTGCATATTCTCTGCCTAAATATCCCTATCCGCCATATCCAGCTTCAACCAAAGAAAAATTGGATAATCC
This sequence comes from Bacteroidota bacterium, assembly GCA_021812705.1. Taxonomy (GTDB): domain Bacteria; phylum Bacteroidota; class Ignavibacteria; order Ignavibacteriales; family Melioribacteraceae; genus Fen-1258. The sequence goes on from JAKAMT010000014.1 coordinate 22,152, forward strand.
TGGAAAAAAATATCCATTCGCTTCCGAAGAGATAACTACCGGAATACGCGAAGCTACTATTACGGAAAAACCGTATCCTATCAAAGGATGGTTTATTTATGCTACAAATCTTATTCAAGCTCTTCCAAACCAGCAGGAAACTATAAAAGCCATTCAGAATTTGGATTTGATGGTCGTTGTTGATGTTATTCCAAGCGAAATTGCCGGATGGGCAGATGTTGTTCTTCCGGAATCCGTTTACCTGGAAAGATATGACGATCTCCATATGTCCGCATTTAAAGAAACTTTTGTCGGAATAAGACAGCCCGTAATTGATTCACCGGCAGATCAGAAACCGAATTGGTGGATCGCAAAAAAATTAGCGGAAAAATTGGGACTCGGAAATTATTTCCCGTGGAATCATGTGGAAGAATATCTTGACTACAGACTCAAAGCCGGCGGCTTGAGTCTCGAGCTGCTGAAAAAAGAAGGGATAATAAAAGGTCCCAAAAAACCGATATACATAGAGGAAGGAGTTACGCCTGAATTTCCAACCCCTTCGGGCAAAATTGAATTTTATTCGCTTCAGTTGCAGCAGGCCGGATTTGACCCCGTGCCTAAATTTAAAAGACCGGAACAGCCGCAGGACGGATTTTACAGATTATTATTCGGACGCGCACCGGTTCATACATTCAGCCGTACTCAATCGAACAGAATTCTTTCAGATATGATGGCAGAAAATGAAGTCTGGATTAATAACGATGTTGCGGAGAAATGGGGAATTAGAAATGCTCAATACATACGCTTAAAAAATCAGGATGGAGTCGTGAGCAATAAAGTAAAAGTGAAAGTAACCGAACGAATAAGAACGGACTGCGTTTTTATGGTGCACGGGTTCGGCCATACAAGCAAAATGCTTAGAAGCGCATTTGGAAAAGGCGCAAGCGATACAAACTTGGTAACCAGATACAATATAGATCCGTTGATGGGAGGTACCGGCATGAATGTGAACTTTGTAACTTTTGAGACGGAGGCTTAGTATGGCAAGATATGGAATGGCCATCGATACTAAAAAATGCGTTGGATGCATGGACTGTGTTGTCGCATGCAAAACAGAAAATAATGTTCCTGAAGGATTTAACAGAGACTGGATTGTTACTGTGGCTAATGGAAAATTTCCGGATCTGAATTTGGAGATCCAGAGCCAGAGATGTAACCATTGCGATAATACTCCCTGTGTATCATGCTGCCCAACGGGAGCCAGTCATGTTCACGATGTCGGCGCTGTTGTCCTGGTCGATCACAATATGTGCATTGGATGCAAAGCGTGCGTTGCCGCCTGCCCTTATGATGCAAGGTTTGTCAATCCCGAAGGGTATGCGGACAAATGTACATTCTGCATTCACAGAGTTGAAAATGGTGAATCGACTGCGTGTGCAAGCGTGTGTCCCACACATTGTATCTATTTCGGAGATCTCGATGATCCGAATAGCGAAGTAAGCAAATTGTTGGCTTCAAGAAAAAATCATCCGCTCTTGCCTGAAGCGGGAACATCACCAAGAATTTTTTATCTGGTCTGAGAGGTCTAAATGCAAGAATTAACAACTACTCGTCATAATCCGCAGATCGATCCTTTCACTGCCGTGTGGGGCTGGGAAATTCCTGTCTATCTCTTTCTCGGCGGACTCGTGGCTGGAATGATGGTAATAGCGGGATATTTTTTGTACAAAGAGAAATATAAAAACGCAGAGAGCATTGTAAATTATATTCCATTGCTCAGCGTATTGTTTTTGAGTTCAGGTATGGGAGCTCTTTTTCTGGATCTGGAACACAAATTATTTGTGTGGAGACTTTACACAACATTTAAGATCTCATCCCCGATGTCGTGGGGCGCATGGATCCTGATTTTAGTTTATCCTGTCATTCTGGCAAACGCACTTATCTCTCCGCCGGAATTTATCCTGAACCGCTTTCCCCAGCTTAAGAAAATTACTGCAGCATTAATTTCAAAACCGGATCTGATTAAGAAGATTGGGATAGGAAATATGATTTTGGGAAGCATGCTCGGCGTTTATACAGGAGTTTTACTTAGCACAATGGGTTCCCGCCCATTGTGGAATACATCCGTACTCTGGCTCCTTTTTCTGGTGTCCGGACTGTCAACTGCCGCGGCATTCATTCACATGATCGCTAAAAATAATGAAGAGAGCGAACTGCTGGCTAAAGCGGATAACGGTTTTATTGTGCTTGAAATGTTTGTGATTGCAATGATGCTTGTCGGACTTTCAACTGCGTCGCAGGCGCATATTTTTGCGGCTAAGCTCTTGATGGGTGGGCCTTACACTGCGCAGTTCTGGGTTTTTGTGGTTGGAATAGGATTAGTCCTGCCGCTCATCTTACAAATTCTTGCATCAAAACATAAAATAAAACATACTCCAATCGCCCCTGTCTTGGTAATTGCAGGGGGATTGATTTTAAGATTCATAATTGTTTCAGCCGGACAGTACAGTCACTACTTAAATGCTCACTTTAAGTGAGAATGTTAAAAAAAGATTTTCAAAAAAGTGTAATTGACGGAGTAATTCATGAATTCAAAAAATGAAAAATCACACGAAGGAAAATCCTTCGAGCCCAAACCATATTCTAATCCGTATGTAGTCGGATTTGGACTTGGTTTGGTTCTGCTCGCCTCATTTTTAGTAATGGGGCGCGGACTTGGCGCTTCCGGTGCGGTTTCAACTGTTGTGGCAGTAGGAGTTGAAAATATTGCACCCCAGCATGCGGCGAAAAATAATTTCTATAAAGAATATCTTGGAGATGGCACAACCAATCCGCTTAAAGACTGGTTGGTCTTCGAAGTAATCGGTGTTATGGTAGGCGGTTTTATCTCAGGATCTCTAGCCCATAGAATTAAACGCACTACGGAAAAAGGTCCTAATGTAACTGTGAAAACAAGATTGATATATGCCTTTGCCGGAGGAGCTATAATGGGAATAGGAGCTAAGCTGGCGCGCGGCTGCACAAGCGGGTTGGCTCTTACTGGAGGCGCTCTGTTAAGCTTAGGCGGCTGGGCATTCATGTTCGCGGTTTTTGGCGGCGGCTACGCGGCCGCATATTTTATAAGGAGGCAATGGTTATGATGCCATATTTTAAATTCGATTACTTCGGCTTTGATTTCAGCTTGGTCGTGGCTTTTATTGTAGGCATTGGTTTCGGCTTCGCGTTGGAAAGAGGCGGATTCGGAAACGCAAGAATATTAGCTGCTCAATTTTATTTCTACAATATGCGCGTGCTTAAAGTAATGTTCTCTGCAATTGTTACCGCAATGCTCGGACTTTTTTATTTCGCTTGGATCGGCTGGCTGGATCTTTCGTTAGTTTATATCGGTGATACTTACATAGTTCCTCAGATTATCGGCGGTCTGATTTTAGGTATTGGATTTGTGATCGGCGGTTACTGTCCGGGTACCTCATTGGTGTCGGCTTCAACGGGAAGAACAGACGGAATTGTTTTTGTTCTGGGAATCTTTGCGGGAATTTTTGTCTTCGGCGAATTATTCCCGTTGATAGAAGGATTTTACAATTCAACAAATTTAGGACGCGTTACTCTTCCCGAATTTTTAGGAATCTCGCACGGAATGGTTGTGTTTCTTGTTGTCCTGATGGCATTAGGCGCGTTTGCTGCTGCCGGATGGGGAGAAAAAGTTTTGGCAAAGAAAAACGGAAGAGGTGTTGAATGAAAGAGCTCTTGAAAAAATTAAGTGCTGCACAGAAATTAGCCGCCGCCGCTTTTCTACTCGGACTGCTGGCATTGATAATCGGCACTCCTTCGAATAATCATTCTGTAAATGTGAACGCGAAGGAGATGCTTCTTTCTACAATCAAAACTCAGGACAGAGTAGATGTGATGACATTGGCAGACTGGCTCATAAAAGAAAAATTGGATTACACTCTGGTTGATCTTAGAAGCGAAAAAGAATTTGCTGCTTACAATATTCCTTCATCGCTCAATGTTCCTGTGGAAAATATTCTCACTTCGGATCTGCGTCGCAACCAAAAAATACTTCTATACGGAAATGATGATGTAGCCTCCGCTCAGGCGTGGTTTATACTGAAAAGCTCCAATTATAAATCAGTTTATATTTTAGATGGCGGCTTGAATGCCTGGAAGGATAAAATCCTTTTCCCCAAACTCGCAGATAATTCCACAGATGAAGAAAAAAGCACATTCGAAAAAGTGAAACAGATTTCACTTCACTTTGGCGGAACTCCGCAATTAATTTCCGGCGGAACATCGTCTGCGGTAACTCCTCAGTCAGCTCAAGTTCAGCCGATGCCTAAGCTTTCCGCGCCCAAAAGCCCAGCAGGAGGCGTCGCTAAGAAGAAAAAAGAGGGCTGCTGATTTTGAAATGGATCAGAAGCAGGTTTTCGGATAATCACCGCCTGCTCTGATCCTGATTGTTCTGAAATTTTTTAATGATTGTTTTAACCACGAATCAATCCCGCCAAAATTATAAGAGGTGTGCACAATGAAATATTTTGTTAAAACTGTTTTACTATTTCTTTTCTTGTCGATAGGTGCGGTTTTCCCTTCTCAGCACGGTATCTATCTTCACACGGTTGCTAATATTAAAGGAGATATTAATAAGGTAGGGGAAGAGCTTAAGGTTAAATTGAAAAATGCCGGTTACAATATTTTGAACTATACAGATGTTGCTACTCCGGATATTGTAAGACAAAAAAAAGAGGAGCAGTGCAATTTTAAAGCTAAACTCATATTGCTCGGTTCAAATGATTTTACGAAAATGATTACTGCCCGCGGTAATAAATATCTCGCTGCGGCTTTTATAAGAATTGGAATTTATGAATCACAAGACGGTATACAGGTCGTAATTGCAGACCCGGAGACAATCAACCGGGTGGTCTTTAATGATCTGTGGGAAAGCGGAAAAGAGAACGATTACAACCAAATCATTGCGAAGACAAAAGAATTTAAAACCAATCTGATTAAAACCATTCATTCAATCGGAACAGGAAATAATATTGAAAAACCGATGGAACCGATTCGCAGCGATGAAGATCTGCGCGAGTCTTCGCGCGATATGTTCATGATGGTGGGAAAAATGACCTTCTTTAATGATGAGGATCAATTTCCGGTTGTCTTTTCAAGAAAAAATAATGAGGGAAGAAAAGGACTTGACAGATTGATCGGTGAGATGAAAAATAATTTGAAAAATTTTAGTCCGGCAAAAAATGATGTAGAGTACCGCTATGTGGCATCACCCGAAGTATTGAAATGGAGAATCATCGGTCAGATCTATTCACCGGATTCCACTTCGGTAGTTCTGGGAATTACTCGCCCGCAGACAGAAGGACTTTCATTTCATATTGCCGGTTCAAAATTTGAGACAAAAGAAAATAAATGTCCGGGCATCAATCACCTTGTTGCTTACCCGATAGAAATTTTGATTACTCAAAAAGACGGACAATTGATTGTTAATACGGCAAGAGAAATGTTCAGAATGGATATGTATTTCTGGGATGCGGGTAAAATGGCTTTTATGAATCATATGAGTATGCCGTCTGTGCTGGATGAATCGATTAAACTGGCGCTCTTTGGAAAAGAATCTAAAAAATAGATGTTTTGAAAAATGCTTCACAACTCACTAAAATAAAGGAGTATTAAAATGAAGTTAGTAAAATCAGTTGCTCTGTTCCTGTTGGTTGCTTCGGCTGTAATGGCGCAAACCGGAACCCGGTTAGTTGGATTTACAGCGCAATCTATGGGACGCGGCGGTGCTTCAATTGGAACTTTCGACAGTAATGAATTGATGATGACAAATCCGGCCGGAATATCGTTCCTCAACAATTCATCGCTTGATGTAAATTTGTCTTTAATGTTTCCCTCACTTCATTTCAAAAATAATTTGAATGATGCGAACGGAGATAAAAATGTATTTCCGCTCCCTGCGGTTTCATACGTTCATAACTGCGGCTCAAGCGATTTTACATGGGGAGTAGGATTTTTTACTGCAGGCGGAATGGGTGCGGATTACAAATTGAAACACGCTCTGTACGGAACCGCACTTCAGGAGTACCATTCTAAACTTGCTTCTATGCAGGGCGGTTTGACATTTGCATACAAGTTCGATAAAAATTTATCTGTGGGCGCAAGCCTTCATTTGGTTTACAGCATGCTGGAATTTTCAATGCCGTTCGCGTTGAATCCTCTCGCGATGCAGGGAATAGCAATGCCCGGCATGACATTCGGACAAATGTTTGCGGCTCCTCCTGCCATGGGCGGATTCGGATACGATGAAGTTACAGCTGCCGCAAAGATGAACAATCTTACTGCCGTGGGCTTTAACGGCAAGATCGGTTTTGCTTATAAGGTGAATGAAAAATTTTCTTTGGGATTAAGCTATACAATGCCTACATCTCTTACTTATAGCGGAGGCAAGGCAACAATGGATATGACAGCGCAGCTCAACGACGCGTTCGGAAAAGCAATGATGGGCTGGATGATGCAGAACCCAGGAAAGACACAGCAGGATGCTCAGGCGGCAATCATGGCCCAATTTACGGCACTTGGTATTGATATGTCCAAAGGTGTTATTGCAAATTATGATCTAGATGTTGATCTGAAATTCCCTCAGTCGATCGGATTCGGCGCGTCCTACGAGGCAGCGAATAATTTGAAATTGTCAGCCGATATAGAATGGATAAATTGGGAAAATGCTTTCGATAAAATGACCTTGAAACTGAAGAGCGGGAACAACGCAAACATCAACAAGATGATGGGCAACACAGGAACGTTCAATATCGATTTCCCGATGAACTGGAAAAATTCTATTTTAGTAAAATTAGGCGGTGAATTAAAACTGAATAAGGCATTTACAGCAAGATTAGGATACGCATACGGAGGAAATCCGGTTCCTGAATCAACAGTATTTCCAATCTTTCCGGCAATTGTGGAAAACCATATAACAGCAGGCTTGAGCGTTAAAGCTTCTGATTCTATTACACTTAATGCGGCTTTTGAAATGGCACTTAACAAATCTTTGAAAGCCAGCAATCCCAGCGTAATCTCAAACGAATTCGACGGAAGTACAAGCGAATTATCAACAACTTTAATTCACTTCTCTTTCAATTACGCTTTCTAAAAAACCTTTTCAGGGAGAAGAAAATTTTTTCTTCTCCCTGTTTTTAAGCTCCCGTTTCTTCCGCAATATCAAAGATTTTAAATTTGTTTTCCAGATAATAATGTTTCACAAATTTATCAAGCATCTCTTCTCTCACGACGCACAGAATATTAAAGGGCACAGATTCAGCAGCCGACAATATTTTTGAGAAAGCAGGTTCAATCCCTTTGCCTGCAAGTTCCAGAGGCCCAATCTCATCAATAATCAGCCAGTCCAATTCTTTTCGAAGGGATTCTTCCAGAAGAGCCTGCGACCACTTGAATGACTCGATGCTGAATTTATATTTGCCAATACTTATATAATCATTTTCACTCTCTGTTTCCAAAGGCTTTAGAGTTCTGCTTCCCAGATGATATAAGAACCTTTTTCCGTCTACTACCGGCTGAAAAATTCCGTCTATCCCGGAATGCGAAACTGCCCATTTCATCAAACGGGTAGTCTTTCCGGAATGGACTGGACCCGATAAAATAAATATTCGGCTCATCTTTTTTCTTCCCAGAATAACAGATACGTGAACGAATCCGCAAAAAATATTTTGAAGCGGTTTATTCCTCTTAAGTTTTTGGACCCTCTCCAGCAATAATTTATTATCGTCCTGAAATCGGGGAACAATGATGTTATATCATTTACTTCCGAAGCATGTCTAAAATTATTTTTTTCCAGAAATCTCCTGAATTTTTTTACAGCAAAGGGAGAAATGACTGAAAACCAGATAATTGTAATTGCGACAGAACGTAAAATCATTATCAGAATTTCATAGACTTTGTTTTTGCCCAATTCGGGATCAAAAAAAGAAATTAAAAGCATTGCAGCAAAAAAGAAAATCAATAAAAGTCCCGATCTTTTTTTCCACCACTTTTTCTTGACCCTCTTTTTCCCGGCGAACAGATCTTCGCTAATTTCAGTATCCAAAACACTTTTGTCGAAAATATTTTTTTTCTCTTTTATCCAGTCAGAAATTTTCGCCGCTTTTATTCCGACATAAATACCTGCAATAAGATGGAGCGCTGTGTAAAATCCTATCAATATCAGACTGAATCTTACCGAAAGCGATCCTTTTAAAACAGGAATTTGCGATAGAACGAAATCCGTGAATATGTCGATCGATTTCCAGAACTCTGTGCCGAATAATAACGTGAGGATAAACAGTTTTTGCAGCGCTGAAAAAAGAAGAGATACTATTCCATGAAGTAGAGCTGCCAGCCGCTCATATTTGATGGCAGAATAGAAAAGATATCCTGTTAATCCCTGCAGAGCAACTGCAAAGTAAGCGGTTAAAGGAGAATAGGGGCTGACAAAAGCTTTTACAAGAATGACTATCAGCGTTGAACGTAAGATTGTGTTTTTTTCTTTTGAATATTTCGCGATCAGAAAAATAAAAATAATTGCGGCACTTCCGAGAAATGCCCCCGTAAATGGAATTTTTAACGCATGAAGAACGCCACCAAGCGCTGCTTCGCTGAATCCCCACAAAGCTGTAAATCTTTGAACACCTACTGATTCGGCCGTTTTAAAATTCTGAACGCGGCTGCTAATAGATTCTATTTCATTCAATACTATTTGCCTTTCTTCTTGTCGAGTATGTCGTCCATCCAGCTCATTACCGCCATCGATTTCGGGAATCCGATTGTAGGTATTGCCAGCAGCGCCACATGACGGATCTCTTTTTTTGTAATCTTAAGTTTAAGCGCCTTTCTGACCTGTGCGTGAACGGCTCCTTCCATGCCCGCGCCAGCTGCCAACGCCAATTTTACAAGCTGACGCTCCTTGTCGCTTAATGCGCCGTCTCTATGTATCGAGTCGCCCAGTGTTTCGTAAGCTACGGCAATTTCAGGATATTCTCTCAAAAATCTTTCAAATCTTTTTGGCAATGCAGACATATTAACCTCGCGTTAAAATTTAACAAAAGATTTTATTTAAGATGATGAAGCCTCAATTCTCATATTTAAAGATAATCAATCATTATGAATAAAAAGTTTTTGTATTTTTAAATAGTTAAAATATGCAGAGGCTCTATTGAAAATATTGGTGACGGGAGGAGCAGGTTACATCGGTTCCCATTTTGTGAAATACCTTCTGAAAAATAATTACGAACCTGTAGTGCTGGATAATCTTTCAAGAGGACACAGAAAAGCTGTCCCAGACGGAGTTGCATTCGAAGAGATAGATCTTCATGACAGCGATGGTTTATCGGACGCGATTAAAATTCACTCTCCATCTGCAGTTGTGCATTTCGCGGCATTTGCCTACGTCGGTGAATCGGTTGAGCATCCGGATCTGTATTATCACAATAATGTTGCCGGCAGCATGAATTTAATTCGCTTGTGCGCCAAAAATGGAATTAAGAATTTTATCTTTTCATCGACATGCTCAATATACGGCAATCCGGCGCGCACTCCCATTTCCGAAGAAGAACCGGCCAATCCGATAAATCCTTATGCAAATACAAAATTAATTATAGAGATGATGCTGAAGGATTTTGAAAACGCATTCGGGATGAAGTATGTAGCCCTTCGATATTTCAATGCCGCGGGGGCGGATCCTGCGGGAGAAATTGGAGAAAGTCACTACCCAGAGCCGCATCTAATCCCTATTGTGCTGGATGCCGCTGCGGGCAAAAGAGATAAAGTTTCGGTCTACGGAGATGATTATGACACTCCCGACGGCACCTGCATTCGCGACTATATTCACGTGAATGATTTGGCGGACGCGCATCTTAAAGCCATTAGTTATCTGAATTCGGGGAATGAATCAACCGTGATTAATTTGGGAACCGGACACGGTAATTCTGTGCGTGAAATTATTGAGAGAGCTGAGTCGGTGACGGGTAAAAATATTCCTTTTGAAATTGTAAAACGCCGCGCCGGAGATCCGGCTGTACTGGTGGCGGATAACCGGAAAGCAAAAAATCTTTTAAATTGGTCGCCGGCCTTTTCAACCGGAGATATTATTAAGAGTGCATGGAACTGGCATACTAATCCAAAATTTTGAGGTGTAGTTTGAAATTTGAAAAAGTTTTTATTGAAGGCCTTCTTCTTATTACTCCGGATGTTCACAAAGATGCGCGCGGATTTTTTTATGAATCTTTCAATAAAAAGAAATTTACTGAAGGGGGAATTGATCTGAATTTTGTTCAGGATAATATCTCAAAATCATCCAAGGGAACAATCAGAGGATTGCATTACCAGTCCGGCAAATTTGCGCAGGGCAAATTGTGCACCGTAGTTGAAGGAAAAGTGCTTGATGTTGCGCTTGATATTCGCCATGGTTCTCCAACATTCGGAAAATATTTTTCAGTTGAATTGAATGATGAAACAAAAAATCAGCTCTGGATTCCTCCCGGATTCGCGCATGGATTCTCCGTTCTTTCAGATTATGCAATCTTCAGTTATAAATGCACATCGCTTTATGAACCTCAGAGTGAAAGGACCATTCTATTCAGCGATTCGGACCTGAATATAAATTGGATAGTGGAAGATCCTGTGGTTTCCGAAAAGGATATGAAGGGAACTCCATTTAAAAAAATCGAAAAAGATTTCAACTATTAAATAAAAGGGGAAATATGAATCTTGCGGTAATTGGCACAGGTTATGTCGGGTTGGTAAGCGGCACCTGCTTTGCAGAGATGGGAAACAAAGTTATCTGCGTGGATAACGATTCTAAAAAATTAAAAATGCTGAATGAAAAAATAATTCCTATCTACGAACCGGGTCTGGAAGTCCTTTTCAAAAGAAATATTGAAAGCGGAAGAATCTCATTTACCGGTGATCTCAAGGAGGCAATTGTTAAATCCGAAATGATTTTTCTCTGCCTGCCTACGCCGCAGGATGAAGACGGTTCGGCAGATTTGAAATACGTCTATGGCGTCGCCAAGGAGATTGCAAAAATTTTAAAAGATGCCGGTAATAAGGAATCTAAAATCATTGTCAATAAAAGCACTGTTCCTGTAGGAACATCCGGTAATCTGGTCGCAATATTTGAAGAAGCAGGAGTGAAAAATGTTGAAGTGGTCTCCAATCCCGAATTTTTAAGGGAGGGATTTGCGGTGGATGATTTCATGAAACCGGACAGAATAATTGTGGGCGCGAGGACCAACGAAGTATTCAAGAAAATGCACGCTCTGTACGAACCGTTTGTACGCCAGGGAAATCCGATAATCGAAATGGATCCGGAAAGCTCCGAAGTTACAAAGTACGCGGCAAATTCATATCTGGCGATGCGAATAACTTATATGAATGAACTTGCCAACTTCTGCGAATCCGTGGGCGCCAATGTCGATCTTGTTCGAAAAGGAATAGGCGCGGATACAAGAATCGGAAAAAGATTTTTATTCCCCGGCATCGGCTACGGCGGTTCCTGCTTTCCAAAAGATGTGAACGCACTTATTAAAACATCAGACGAGCATAAATCGCCGATGAATATTCTAAAGGCGGTCGATCGGGTAAATAGAGATCAAAAATTGGTTTTAGTTAAGAAGATTATAAATCATTTTGGCGAAAATCTTAAAGGAAAGAAGTTCGGAGTATGGGGATTGGCTTTCAAACCTAACACTGATGATATGCGGGAGGCACCTGCCGTGGTTATAATCAATGAATTGATCCGGCTCGGCGCTTCGGTGTCTGCTTATGATCCGGCTGCGATGGAGAATGCCCGATATTATTTCGGAAATTCAATAGAATATTCCGGAAGTCAGTATCAGGTCCTTAAAAATGCCGATGCTTTGCTCACGCTTACGGAATGGAATGAATTCCGTAACCCGGATTTTGATAAATTAAAATCGGAATTGAAAAATCCTGTCATCTTCGACGGAAGAAATATCTACGATCCGGTGAAGATGAATGAATTGGGATTTGTTTATTTCAGTATCGGAAGAAAACCAGTGCCGAGATAATTATAAATTGTAGGGGAGTATTGATAATGTCCGGCCGAGACCGGACATTTTTTTAAGAGTTCAGAATTTTTTCATAATAAGAAACATACTTGGGCACAATCAGGTTCTTATCGAAATTGTTTACGGCGCGTTCGCGTGAATTTTTAGAGAAGGAATCATATCTTTTTTTATTTGTCAGAAGTTCCACTGTGTATTTTGCCATTCTGTCAATGTCGCCTATCTCTGCAATGTATCCTGTTTCATTATGAATAACCAATTCCGGCAGCCCTCCTACCGACGAACTTACAAC
>JAKAMT010000133.1 GCA_021812705.1 Bacteroidota bacterium
TAACCGTTCCGTTGCAGATGAACTGCTAGCTGTTCATCAGTATATGTATTTCCATTTTCACTGCGATGATCAGGGACTTGATCTGCTGGCAAATCTTTTCAAAAGGACCGCAATTGCGGAGATGATGCATATTGAAAGACTGGCTGACCGGATTTTATTTCTGAAAGGGGAAGTAGAAATGACTGCAGCGGCATCCGTAAAAAAAGTTACCGATGTAAAAGAGATGTTGAAAATTGCAAGCCAAATGGAAGAAGAGAGCTCTAAATCATACAACCTTTTTGCGAATCAGTGCGCCGCAAATGCAGATTCGGTAACCAAACAGCTTTTTGAAAGTCTGGTAGTTGATGAGGAAACTCATTATAATCAGTACGATACTGAATTGGATAATCTGAAAAAATTCGGCGACAACTATTTAGCTCTCCAGTCTATAGAAAGGAGTAAAGGAGTTAATACAGCGGCTGTTCCGCCGGCACAAATTTAGTTCTGGATTCTAAAAGCCGCTTATCAAAGCGGCTTTTTCATATCAGATTATCTGTATTAAAAAGTATATGGATTAGCAGTTTCTCTTCTTCAATAGTAATAAATTCCCGACTGATATTATGATGCATTATCTGCGCTAATATTTAAATCGGGCGCGCTCCCAGAACTAAATATTAAAACGCCTTTCTTTTTAAGAAAGTAGTAGATTGAATAATAAAGCACTACTGCAGTGGCCGCTCCGTCGGCTGCGGCTTGAATTATGAAATAATAATTGAAGTCGAAATATATTTCGTTTACACTTTTATAAAGGAACTGCGATATCAATCCATGAATTAAAAATCCGCCTATCATATAGAGTATAAAAAAATTCAGCTTTAAACCTCCGGTTCTAAGTGCAAGAATAATTGCCAAAACAAGAAGAGAAAACCAGGTAAATAAATTTATTGCATCTTGTGCTGTAATTATGGACGGAACACTCTCCATGCGTGCAATAGATCCAAATGAATAATTACCGATAATAAATCTCCATGACATAAATCGGATCAAACCGCACAAACCGAAAGAGACGGCTTTAAACCAATCGTTCGGAATAAAATACAGAACCAAAAGCAGAAGAACTGCATCAATCGCGTAAGCCGGTATTAAATAAGTTAAATAGTAACTGAACGGAGGCAAAGAGAAATGATCAGAGTAAATTATGGAATAGACCAAAGAATAGATAAATGAAGAGATTAGTGATATTAGAAAAAATGCTAGCCCGAAATAATAATTGACTCCATATTTTTTCTTGTCGAAAATAGAAGAGACTGAATTGAACGCCCCCCTGTTTTCCAAAGTGCTGCGCTCAATAATCTGATAAGTATTTTGAACCCTTTTTGATTTTGAAAAATAGGATTGCCAGATGAGATTCATAACAATTGCAGAGAAGATTCCACGCACAATCATAGCCTCTTCGTTAATTATGTAGTATCCGGCTGGAGCCTTAAATCCAATTATAGCAATTAAAATATTTGCCGCAAGATAACTTATCATATAGATTCTCGTCATCGTGACTGCAGATCGGTTTTTAACTTTTAATAGCATAATTCCCGCTGCCAACGCAATCAGACCAATTAATAAAGACAATCCGGGGTTTGTTACCAATACCATCCCCTGTAATGAAATTCCGGATTCACCCGATCCGAACGCAAAAACCAAATTACTAACGGCACTTATAAATGTGCCGATGATAAACAGTAGCAGCCACCCTCCAATTCCTTTTAATTCCTTGACCGGGCTGGTAATTGACTGTTCATTGTGAGACTTTAAATTATTCTCTGTCATAATCCGCTCGCTTTTATTTGAAAAATGAATTTCCCTTTAAATCAGAATCATGGCTGTGAAAGAGGTATCTTTCCTAAAACTTAAAAAAATATTTTTGAGTCTGTTCAAAGCACTCATGGCATAAATCCCATCTGCTGTCATCTTTGTCAACTAATTCTTTTTTCCATTTATTAAATGCAGCTTGATATGCTGGAGTGAAGTCTCTTGGCTCCGGCGAAAAGTAAATTTTATCGAAGAGTCCCTGAGACCATGAGTTGATAGTCGTGTTGTCAACTAATTTAGAAGAAAATGGATCAAATCCATTTCCCGTAACTCTCCTCATTTCGTAGGCGCTCAAATATTTTAGCTCTTCTGAGCTTGAACAAATGTCACACATTTTATTACTTCTCCTGTCTTATTTATAAAGCATTTATTATCAACTATTAATAGTGATCTATTGAAATCTCTGCTCCATTAATTCGTATCTTATAAATGAGGCTGCTGCAAAATGAATATCCCTCAACGATCAAAAATGTCATTAAATGAAGATGAAAAAGGGAAATTATTTATTCAATAAACGGTAAATGAAATATGCTGCTACAGAACAGTAAAGGAGGGAACGATATATTTTATTTTATCCAAACTCGATTTATTCGGGAGGAAATTACAGTGTTTAAGTGGAAAAAGAATTCTCTTTTTAATGATGGGAATATTTGAAAGGGAAAAAATATTTTTAAAAAATGAGGCTACTGAACTGCTCACTTATACTCCTTTTACTGCATTCCTTTCCTCATGCACCTGCAATGTTTTGAGTGAAAATACGGGGGACTTTAATCAATTTCAAATAATTTCTTTGAACGACAGACCCGCTTGTGCTGACTATTGCTGAATAGTTATTATCCATTGTCCGCAGTCCGCAATATATTATTGCGAGAAGATTAATTGTGCATTGTTAATTTTCTCTAATTTATTCCTGGCTGAAAATAATTTTGATTTTGTCCTCTAATTTATTCTCTTTTGACAGAAGCTTAACCCGGTAAATATAATCTCCCCAAACCCGATGAAGCTTTGAGTCATCGATTTTAATCTTCTCTATAGAGGGTTCAAATTTGCTGTTGTCATATTTCATAAAAAGACTTGCATTTTTAAAACGGTCTGTGGAATTGAACTTTACAGTCCCATCTTCAGAAATAATCGGCTGAAGACAGGTGATAAAATTCAATCTTAGCGGAGTGAGGAATTCGCTAAACTTATAATCTTCTGCAAGCACTATATTTTTATTCCGGTTTAATCTTACGGAACGGATCCATTTTTCTACTTTCGCATCTTTAGGGTAAGCTTTTGATATGTCCATTTTAAATTCTGCGAACGAATTCTCCTCTTCGTAAGAAATATTTGAGGCTTTGAAATTTGATCCGGCACTCTGCATAAAACCGTTTAGATTAGGCAGGTTATGATAGTCCGACTGCATTGTCCAGATGGTATAACGGTCTTTCGAAAATGTTTTGGCCGTATAAGTCTCAACACCTATGTCAATAATTGCGGGCTGACCGTTAACATAGAGAACAAAATTTCCGACATCATTATGATTGTGGCTCTCTCCATTATTTCCACCCTGCATAGCGAAATACAAACCCTCCTTTTTCCCGTCATTAGAACGGGCTCCTGCATATTGCGACTGTGGAAGCCAGAAATCCCTTAAGAGAGCTTCTTTTGCGTCAAAAGTTTCAATTTCTCTGTCTTCGAATAATGCGGCTAATCTTAGATGCACCGGCGCATTGAAAAAATAATTTTCAGCAGATTCTTGATTCTGTTTATTTAAATAGGCGCCAAAAGATTTCATAATCCCGTCGTTTATATTTTTACCCATCGAAAAAATAAGTGCAGGATCTAAATTAACCGCGGCAGCTCCGTCTCCCGTATTAAAATAGTAATTCCCTGCAATGTGCATCTTATAAATATATGAGGCTATGTTTTTTATAACCCGTTCATTGTAGATGTTGATTTTCCCGTTTGTGCATCTGTATAAATAATCCAGGCAGGTGAAAAGTCTTCCGCCTGCTACATTCCAATAAGAAGGACCTTCGTCGCATCCGCCGTCATCCGGATAAGGATTAATAAAATTATTCAGTGTGACAATAATTTTATTAATCAACTCAATCCTTTCGGACTGATCATCCTGCATGAACAGAGTTGAGATCAACATGTTCGAATTGATCCACGGATTCCAGTTGTTCGGCTTAGATTCAAATCCCAACCATCCGTAATTTCTTGACAAATACGGTTTGAAAATTCTTCTCTCGATTTCATATTTAATTCTTTGACGGAGAAGAGGGGAAACCTGATCTAATTTATCTCCAAGAAGGTAATTAGTCCATGAAAGCAATGAAGCTGTTTCGGCGGCAAAAAGATCTACAATCGGGTCCGTAACATCTGGCAATCCGTTCCCCGCCTTCTGAGCTGAGAGATGAGCACTTGCGCCCCAGAAAGATTCTTCACAGATAGACCAGATTCCGTTCGATATATCATCCAGGAATCTCCCTTTATTTTCAACCAACTCGGCAAACAGAAGTGAACTTAATGCACCCCTCTTGCCAAATGAGATGTTTTCATAACGGCTCCGGTTTCCGTTTCTTCTAAAGTCGAGTGCGATGCTGGCGGGAATAGTTTTCCACTCATAATTGATAAACCTTTCCCCTTCATTTATAATGCTCTTTTTTTTACTCTCATCAATTGTATCCCAATTGTCTCTATCGGTTATAGTGGGAAACGGATGCCAGGCAGCAGCGGAAACAATAGTACTCTTAATTTTATCAAAGTTTGCCGCTTCAGGAAGAAGGTCTCTCTTTTTTGTCTGCGAATATGAAACCAGATTAAGCTGGGCAATAATTAAAAGTATTAAAGAAATATTTTTCATTTCAATTCCATTCCATTTAGTTAACCGATAATAAAACGATTATTGTAAAAGATGCATTCAAAAATTATTGAAGAGCCTATATTTCTTCCTGCCTCCGCTTATGCCAAAGCGAAATATACTTGTTGAATAAGTTGGATTTCGAAATAAATCCCAGGTATTTATTCCCATTCACGACAGCAATATTCCAGACCTGTTTCTCTTCAAAAATTTTTATAGCTTTATTTATATCATCTGTTATGTCGATTGTCTGGAACGTCGTATTCATAATTTCATAGATGAGCAGAACATCATAAACTTCCTTTTCAAGCATAACCTCCCGTATATCATCAAGAGTGACTATGCCGACAAGCATATCTTCCGCATTAACAACAGGAAATAAATTTCTTTTGGTATGCTGAATTTTTGAAATCAAATCTCTAAACTTCATGTTGGGAGTCAATTTATAGAAATCGGTTTCGACTAAGCTGTAAAGATTTACATCTTGAAGAGAAAAGCTCTCCTTCTCCGATCTGAAATCAATACCTCTGTTTGCCAGTGCAGAAGTATAGACGGAATATTTGTTAAAATATTTTGAGATGAAGTATGAAATAGCAGTTACTATCATAAGCGGAACAATTAGAATATAACCGCCGGTTATTTCCGCTATCAGAAAAATGCCGGTAAGAGGGGCATGAAGTACGCCGGCCAGAATACCCGCCATTCCGACGACAATAAAATTGGATTGATTAAGAGTGACTACTCCTAAATATCTCAATGTGAATGCAAGCCAAAAGCCTAGCATTCCGCCTGTAAAAAGAGAGGGTGCTATTATTCCACCGTTTCCGCCGGCGCCGATAGTTAATGAAGTAGCCACAACCTTGAGCAGAATTATTAAAAAGACAAAAATAATTAACGCCAGATCGGGATTGCTGAAATTGTGAAAGAGAGAATTCGAGAGAATCCCGTAATTATTGTTCGACAGTAAAGATGTGATGGTCGTATATCCCTCGCCGAAGATAGGCGGCAGAAAAAATATTATTAAAGATAAAAGCAGTCCGCCGGTTAAAATTCTGGCATATGTATTTTTAGTGTTCTCTAATTTCTTTTCGATACCTAAATTTATTTTTATCATGTAAAGAGACAGGAATCCGCAAAATATTCCAAGCAACAAATAATAGGGAAGAGCGTAAAGGTGCCATCCTTCCGTTGCCAGATAAATTAATTCACCGCTGTAAATTAGTTTTGAAAAAACCGCCGAAGAAGCAGACGCCAGCAATAGCGGAATAAATGATGAAATTGACATGTCCGGCAGCAAAACTTCAAATGCAAATACAACTCCGGCAATAGGGCTATTGAAAATAGAAGATATTCCCGCTGCAGCGCCGCAAGCCAGGAGCAGTGTACGATGATGATAATTCAACTTAAACTCTTTCGATACATTTGAACCGATCGAAGCACCTATAACAACAATCGGCGCCTCAAGCCCAACCGACCCGCCCATTCCGACTGTTGCACCGCTAGTAAAAAGATGCGAAAATATATCCCGTGCAGGCACGTCAGATTTTTTTCTGATGATATTATAAATGAGGCTGCTTAATCCTTTTGACAATTTTCCGGAGAAGAAATATTTAACAATTAAAACAGAGATTATTATTCCCGCCAGCGGGAAGAGATAGATTATGAACGGAATTCCGGTAGTGTCCAACAACTGTTTCGACTCAGCCTGGAAAAAGTGTACTACCGATTTCAAAACCGCAGCCGCAAACCCTGATAAAATTCCGACCAAAAGACTTGAGATGAGTATAAAAGTTTTTGGATTGACCTTGCTTAAGAAGTTTTGAAAAGCTCTCTTGCGGAACAATAAAAAATTTAATTTATAAAAACGGAAAAAATGTTTCAAATGAGGTCCATTTATTATTATTAAAAACAGAAAATAAAACAACTCTTGATGAAATCTAACTAACTCGCCGTCGTACTTTCAATCTAACCGTCTATCTAATGAAAAAGTGATTTATAAATTTCGTTCATTTCTTATTTTTATTCTTTCACAGCGATAAAGAAATGAGATATGTAAAAATAATAATTAACATAAGTTAATGTGAAAAATAATTCGGCTTTATAAATTTGAATAAAAAAGAGGATTAAAATGGATGTAAAAAAAATAGAGATGATAGCGGCACCGCCGTCGCCTCATTTTGTCGGTGACGGATTTTTTGTCCATAATTTTATTCCCGGCGGGTATCATTTGGAGATGGAAAGAACCGATCCGTTTATCATGATGGATTACAACGCAAAATATTATTTCCCGCCGACGGATAAACCGAGAGGTGTTGGCGTGCATCCCCATCGTGGGTTCGAGACGGTAACAATAGCTTATAAAGGAAGAGTCGCCCATCACGACAGCAACGGCGGTGGAGGAGTTATAGGCGAAGGCGATGTTCAGTGGATGACTGCTGCATCCGGAGTTCTGCATAAGGAGTACCACGAAGAAAATTGGAGTAAAAAAGGGGGTGATTTCCAGATGGTTCAGCTGTGGGTTAATTTGCCGGCGAAGTATAAAATGTCTAAGCCAAAATATCAGGCAATAGCTAATGAAAAATTCGGCAGATATGAAATCGAAAATAACGGCGGTGAGATTGAAATAATTGCCGGAGAGTATAAAGGAGTTGAAGGTGCTGCGTCTACTTTTACGCCTATATATTTGTTTAACGCCAAACTGGTCGCGAATGCGAAAGCAGAATTTAATTTTCCGGCACAATTTAATACGATGCTGCTTGTTATAGAGGGGAGCATCACGGTCAACGGCACGGAAAAAGCGGCTTCAGATCATCTTGCGCTTTTTGAAAATGAGGGAGAATCGTTCACAGTGGAAGCAAAAAAGAATTCTGTGGTTTTAATATTGAGCGGAGAACCGATTAATGAGCCGATAGCAGCAGCCGGACCATTTGTAATGAATACCAGAGAAGAACTTTATCAGG
>JAKAMT010000134.1 GCA_021812705.1 Bacteroidota bacterium
TTTTTTAAAATAAAAAACCCGGTTCGGTAACCGGGTTTTAAGTTGCGTGGGCAGAGATCACGCCTACGGCGTGACAGGCTTCATCGCCCCTTCTGTGGCTTCGCCACAGCGGTTCGATTCCTTTTTTTAAAATAAAAAACCCGGTTCGGTAACCGGGTTTTAAGTTGCGTGGGCAGAGATCACGCCTACGGCGTGACAGGCTCCATCGCCCCTTCTGTGGCTTCGCCACAGCGGTTCGATTCCTTTTTTTAAAATAAAAAACCCGGTTCGGTAACCGGGTTTTAAGTTGCGTGGGCAGAGATCACGCCTACGGCGTGACAGGCTTCATCGCCCCTTCTGTGGCTTCGCCACAGCGGTTCGATTCCTTTTTTAAAATAATAAACCCGGTTCGGTAACCGGGTTTTAAGTTGCGTGGGCAGAGACGGAATCGAACCGCCGACACAAGGATTTTCAGTCCTTTGCTCTACCGACTGAGCTATCTGCCCTTAAAAACGCGGCGTAAAAATAAATATTTCCGGCTTAAATCCAAAACAAATTTAATGTTCAAAAAATATTTATTGAGTTAAACCTAATTTTCATTAAGTTAACACCCGTCAATTTTCGGAAAAGATGGAATCTGCTTTATACATAATTGCGAATCTGGTCCTAGTTGCCGCATTTATTAAACTGGCCCGCAAAAAAGATTTTCTTTCCTTCCTCTATAACGGAAAGTGGATGCTCACCTGGCTCGCCGTAGGCATCATAACTTTAATGGATGAATTGACATCAATATACTACGCCCCGTTCGAAGCATTTCGATTTATTGGCATTAAGGCAATCTTCTATATTGCGCTTACTTCCGTACTTATCCGGTTTCTGTCCACTCGAATGGTGGAGATTGGAGAAATACTAGAAAAAAATAATGTGCGGGGTGGCGGAGTTTATTCTTTCTCATACTTAGTACTCGGTCCCACTTTTTCTTTTGTAGCTATCTCTTCCATACTTGTCGATTATATTCTAACAGCCACTATATCGACTGTGAGTGCCGTAGAAAACGGAACTTATTTTTTGGGGATGGGTCCGGAAGTGCGGTTCTTCCTAAAATTCGGCGTTATAGGATTGATTACATTACTCAACATTGTTGGAATAAAAGAAAACGCAAAATTCACATTTTTAATATTCGTCTTTGCAGCCTTTGTACTTGTGAATCTGATAGTCGGAGGAGCGGTTAACTTGGATTCCAATTCCGCAACCATAATTGGAAACAGTTTCTCCTCATTCGTAAATGATTTCAAAGGACAGAATCCGTTTATCGCGTATGAAAATTTAATTATCGGAATAGGAAGTTGTATTCTTGCTTATTCCGGAATTGAATCCGTTCTGCAGACTGCATCACTGGTAAAAGACTGGAAACAGATCCGAAAAGCGTATCTTTTTCTTGCTGTGACCGTAGGAATTGTAACTCCGTTGATTGCACTCTTCGCGCTTTCGTCGGGCATAAATTTGAGCGCGCATGAAACCGATTTGATTCCCACTTTCGCTTCAAAAGTGAACGGGAATTTCTTCGGTATAATTGTAGGAATTCTTGCAAGCATCACTCTTATAATGGCTGTTAACACGGCAATGGTTGCGTCGGCAGAACTGATCGAAAAAGTTGCTGAAAAATATAATTATCAGTGGCTTATACACGCAAACAAAAAGCAGTCCCTTTACAGAATTCATATTATCAATGCAATCTTTTACAGCATAATTTTAATTATAACAAGCGGCAGCCAGGCCATTCTTGCAGAAATGTACGCGGTGGGATTGGTAGCAAGCTTTGCAATCAATACCGGTTCTTTGTTGAAATACCGCTATTCAAAGGGGACCAAAGAGATTACGTATCATACTTCTAAAACGGGAACACTTGTTCTTTTCCTTGTTTTGGTTAGTACATTAATTTATATAATGACTGCGCGTCCTTATGGTACAACTCTCTGGTTCATTATTACGATGGTAGTTCTCTTCCTCGGAATTAAGATTTCAAGATACAGAGCGCCGGAAATTCCTGTCCGCCGAAAGACCAGAAATGTAATGGACATGGTTTTCAAGATTGCTGAGATGGATGGCAAGGAAGTAAATATTTTCTTCCGCAGACCTCTTGAAGATGAAGCTGAATCAAGTGCGACCAACTCTATCTATGTAAGCTTTTATTCGCCGCGAGTCGACACTCCCACTCCTTTCGTCGAAAATCATTTTTGGATCGCGATAGAAAGGAAACTCGGTTTGTTCGATATGATCACAAGCGTTTTAAAAACCATTGAATATGAAATTCCATCTTCAGAGAAAGAGATACATCTTCATTTCGGATGGCCTCTTTCATCCTGGCTGGACCGTCTATCAACCGGAATCATGATCCACAATATTGTAAAGCTCCCCCGCTTCTTCCCTAAATTCCACTACCACATGGATTACCGCAAGAAATAAAAAGAGCGTCCTAAGACGCTCAGAATAACATTCAAAAAAATTTGATGATCAGTCACCCAGTGTTGCTACCATTATTGCTTTGATAGTGTGAAGTCTGTTTTCCGCTTCGTCGAAAACGATAGAATGTTCCGATTCAAAAACTTCATCAGTTACTTCCATTGCTTCGAGTCCGAATTTCTGATAGATATCCTCTCCAACGCTTGTTTCTCTGTTATGAAATGCCGGCAGACAGTGAAGGAATTTTACTTTCGGATTGCCGGTATTCTTGATCATTTCCATATTCACCTGGAACGGTTTCATAATTTTTATTCTCTGTTCCCATGCAGATTCCGGTTCGCCCATTGAAACCCACACGTCCGTGTAAAGAAAATCCGCGCCGGCTACACCTTTAACCGGATCATCTGTTAATTCTATAACTGCGCCGGTTTCTTTTGCAATCTCTCTGCATTTTTTTACCAGTTCTTCATTAGGCCACATACTTTTGGGGGCAATTGCTTTAAACTTCATTCCCATCTTTGCGCAGCCGACCATCAGTTCATTACCCATATTGTTCCGCGCATCGCCCAGATAGTATAAAGAATTCTGATTCAGCGGTTTATCCGAATGTTCCATGATAGTAAGAAAATCGGCAAGAATCTGTGTGGGATGAAAATCATCTGTCAATCCGTTCCATACAGGCACGCCCGAATACTCTGCCAATTCTTCAACTATGCTCTGACCGTAACCTCTGTATTCAATGCCGTCATACATTCTTCCCAAAACGCGCGCCGTATCTTTCATCGATTCCTTTTTGCCTATCTGCGAACCGGAAGGGCCGATATATGTAACGCCCGCGCCCTGATCCATCGCGGCAACTTCAAAAGCGCAGCGGGTTCTAGTAGAGTCTTTTGCAAAAAGCAGAACAATATTTTTCCCTTTCAGTCTCTGTTTTTCAGTGCCCGAATATTTCGCGCTCTTAAGTTCCTTCGATAAGTCCAATAAAAATTTTATCTCTGCCGGAGAATAATCCAGCAGTTTTAGAAAACTTCTGTTTCTCAGATTGAATGCCAATTTAAAATCCTCCTGATATTATTTCGTTATTCTGGTGCCGCAGTTCTCGAGCGGAATATTTTCTTCCGAAGTGATTATAGCTTCTGTACCACCGCCTTCCACAAACTCAATTGCCGCAAGAATTTTTGGCCCCATACTGCCTGCCGGAAATTCTCCCGCATCGTACAGTTTTCTGGCTTCTTCTGCGGTCAAATGATCCAAAGCTTTCTGATTCGGTTTGTTAAAATTAATGAAAACTTTTGGAACATCCGTAACTATATAAAAACGGTCGGCTTTTATTTCTCTTGCCAGAACTGCTGAAGCTAAATCCTTATCAACCACTGCTTCAATGGCTTCAAGATATTTTGTATCGGCATGCCAGTAAACAGGAATTCCTCCGCCGCCGGCAGCAATCACTATATGTCCGTGTTTCACCAAATCAGAAATAACTTTCTTATTCATTATATCCAGCGGTTTAGGAGAAGCTACTACTTTTCTCCATCCTCTTTTTCTCGGATCCTCTTTGAATACCCAGTTGTTCGCTTTGGCTAGCAGATCAGCTTCCTCTTTTAAGTAATAGGGGCCGATCGGTTTTGTAGGATTCTGGAACGCGGGATCATTTATATCAACAAGAGTTTCGGTTATAATGGCAACAACATTCCTGCGCAGATTTGTTTTGCTTATGGCGTTCCGCATCTGCCGGTCTATCATGTAACCGATTCCGCCCTGGGAATCGGCTACACAAATATCAAGCGGCATCTTTGGAATTTTGTACGTGTTAAATCCCGCTTCATTGCGGAGAAGAATATTGCCAACCTGCGGACCGTTCCCGTGAGTTATAACCAAGTTATAATCATCGCGTAAAAGCCCGATAAGTTTTTCGCATGTATCTAAAGTATTTTTCTCCTGTTCTTCAATTGTTCCTACTTCATTGGCGCGCAGAAGCGCATTGCCGCCGAATGCAACAACTGCGATCTTTTTCATAAGAGACCTTTAGATTTAAGAACGGATCCACAATTGTTCTTTCCGGTCTCTTCTAATTCATACATAACTCGCGTTGAAGGTTTGTTGATTTTCAGAATTCTTCCCAGATCTATCGGAGTTCCAATCACAACCGAATCGCATTCAGTTTTATTGATTGTTTCCTCAAGATCTTTCATCTGTTGATCGCCGTATCCCATCGCCGGAAGAAGTATTCCGATGGCGGGATATTTTTTGAACGTATCTGAAATAGATTTTACTGTGAATGGTCTTGGGTCGACAATCTCTTTTGCGCCCAAACGCTCGGCGGCTACAGTTCCTGCACCGTATCTCATCTCTCCGTGGGTCAATGTTGGACCGTCTTCCACAACCAGAACGCGTTTCCCTTTTATCAGATCGGGATGGTCTACTGTTAGAGGAGAGTTCGCGTCAATCACAATTGCGTTCGGATTTACTTCCTTTATATTATTTCTGACAATTTCAATTCCCTCTTTTGAAGCCGAGTCCATTTTATTGATAATAACCGCATCGGCCATTCTCAGTGAAGTGTTGCCGGGATAGTAACGCATTTCATGACCGGGTCTGTGAGGATCAACTACCGTGAAAGTAACATCCGCTTTGTAGAAAGCCATGTCATTGTTTCCGCCGTCCCACAAAATCACATCAGCTTCTTTTTCAGCTTCTCTCAAGATAGCTTCATAGTCCACTCCGGCATAAATCACGCCGCCGCGTGCCACGTGCGGTTCATATTCTTCAATCTCTTCAATTGTGCATTCATGCTTTTTAAGATCATCTAATGTTGCAAAACGCTGAACTTTTTGTTTTACAAGATCGCCGTACGGCATTGGATGACGTATCGCGACAACTTTTTTGCCGGCATCCTGGAGCAGCTTAACAATTCTTCTTGATGTCTGAGATTTGCCGCATCCGGTTCTGACTGCAAGGACTGCTACAACCGGTTTACTGCTTTTCAGCATTGTTTCTTCTGCGCCCATCAATCGGAATGAGGCGCCCGCTGCATTTACAATTGAAGCTTTAGTCATTACATATTCAAATGTTACATCGGAATATGCGAATACAACCTCTTCAACTTTGAATTTTTTGATAAGATCCGTTAATTCTTTTTCTTCATAAATTTTAATTCCGTCCGGATATAATTTTCCGGCTAATTCTTTAGGGTAGCTTCTTCCAAAAATATTAGGGATTTGAGTGGCAGTAAATGCAACAACATTGTAATTCTCGTTATCTCTGAAAAATACATTGAAGTTATGGAAATCGCGTCCGGCGGCACCCATGATAAGGACGTTCTTACGTGACATATTTTACCTCGTTTGTGATTTATTCTACAGTTACGCTTTTAGCCAAATTTCTCGGCTGATCAACATTCAATCCTTTCTTAACTGCAATGTGATATGCAATTAATTGCAGAGGAATTACAGTCAAGATAGGAGTGAGCATGTTGTGAGTTTTGGGAACTTTTATAACATGATCGACCATTTTTTCTATTTGTGTATCGCCTTCATTAACAATCGCGAGTATTCTCCCTTTCCTTGCTCTTACTTCCTGAATATTGCTGATGACTTTATCATAGACTGAATCTTTTGTCGCTATGAATACAACAGGCATATCGTCATCGATCAGAGCGATGGGGCCATGCTTCATTTCTGCCGCCGGATAGCCTTCCGCGTGTATGTAGGATATCTCCTTCAGCTTCAACGCTCCTTCAAGCGCAACTGGGAAATTGTATCCCCTTCCCAGATATAAAAAATTTCTCGCGTTCGAATATTTTTCCGATATCTCTTTTATAAGATCATTCTGTTTTAAAATCGTTCCGACTTTATCGGTCAATTTTTTCATTTCAGCGATAATCTCCTGCCCTTCCGGTAGACTAAGATTTTTTCTTCTTGCCAGAAGAAGAGTTATTAAAGCGAGCACCGCAATCTGGGAGGTGAATGCCTTTGTGGAAGCTACTCCGATTTCCGGTCCCGCGTGTATATAAACTCCTGCATCGCTTTCACGTGCAATGGAGCTGCCCACAACATTACATACGCCGATGCAGAGCGCACCTTTTTTCTTCGCTTCTTTCATCGCGGCTAAAGTATCGGCGGTCTCGCCGCTTTGAGAGATAAAAATCACTGTGTCATCTTTATCAATAATCGGATTCCGGTAGCGGAACTCGGATGCATATTCGACTTCTACGGGAACTCCGGCATACTGCTCCAGCATATATTCGCCTACTAATGCGGCGTGCCAGGATGTTCCGCATGCTGTAATCAGAATTCTTTTTGAATCCAGAATTCTCTGTTCAAATCCTTCAAGTCCGCCCAATTTCGAAATCCCCTCATCAAGCACCAACCTTCCTCTTAATGAATTGAAAATCGATTCCGGCTGATCCATAATCTCTTTAAGCATAAAATGGGGATATCCGCTTTTGCTTATCTCATCGATTCCCATTTCCACCTGGAAAATTTCTTTGATTATAGTTTCGTCAGATATTGTTTTGGTGGTGAAATGGTCTTTAAATATTTCAGCTATCTCTCCGTCTTCCAGATAGACAACCTGCTTAGTGTGTGCGATAAGAGCGTTGACATCCGATGCGACAAAATTTTCGTTATTGCCGATTCCCAAAACCAGCGGAGAACCTTTTTTTGCAGCGATGATTTTATCGCTCTCACCTTTGTATATAACGCAGATGCCGTAAGTGCCTTCAACTTCATTCAGTGCATAGCGAACCGCCTGAAACAATGAATGTTTTAATTTCAGATAATGATCGATGAGGTGGGCTAATACTTCTGTATCGGTTTCGCTGTTAAATTTATACCCCTCTTTCTCCAGACCTTTTTTAAGAGAAAGATAGTTTTCAATGATCCCGTTATGTATAAGAAATAAAGTTTTCTCCTCATTCAGATGGGGATGCGCATTGATAGTGCTCGGCTCGCCGTGGGTTGCCCATCGGGTGTGCCCGATGCCCAGACTCGATTGAATTTTTTCTGCATAGACTAATTTTTCTAATTCGGAGACTTTTCCTTTCGTCTTAACGACTTTGCATTCCGTAGTATTAATTATACCCACACCGGCAGAATCATAACCGCGGTATTCCAATCTTTTAAGTCCTTCAATGAGGATCGGAACGCAGTTTTTATCACCTATATACCCAACTATTCCACACATAGATTACTCCAGTTTATTACGAAAGA
>JAKAMT010000135.1 GCA_021812705.1 Bacteroidota bacterium
ACAGTCTGTTTTTTTCGGCATCTTTTTGAACCTTTACCATGCTGCACCCCTTTTTGATAATGATTTTCAACTTGGAATTCAGTTCAATGCCTTCATAAGAGTTGGCGGGCACGGGCCCGCCTTGCATGCGGAACAAAGGGATCAAACATAAACCAATGTTGCTACTCGTAAAATACAGGATTTCCCAATTCCTTTAAAGAGAAGTGATTAAAAATATTATGCCCGTCAAAATCGATCACCCTGGCGTCGTCATCCTGATGCAGGTCATTCAAAACGGTTTCGAAATGGAGCCCATACCTGTTTCTTACTAATTCTTCCGGCAGCTCATAGGCAATAAATTTTTTGATCCCTTTGGATGATAATTTTTTTACAAAATTCGGATTGGTGAGCGAATCGCATGAAGTGATAATGACAAGCGGACCGGAGCCGGTGAAAAAGATTCCTGTTTTCATAACGCACCTCCTGATTAATTGTTTTCAATTTTTGTAAGAGAAATTGAGATACAATAAAAGAAGCGCCTTTGCACCCGGAGTTTTATAAACCTGCGGGCACAGCAGATTAAACATCATAGTTTTCGGAAAGAAGATGAATAAAATTCAGGCAGAGATCCGGATTAAGATACGTCCTTTAAAATTTATTCAGTAATATTTTTTTCAAGCTTGTTCAATAAATCGGTTCCGAAGGATTTGCTTGCGCAGTTGATAGTTCCGTAAAGAAATTTCCCTTTTATCCCGATCAAAATATTTCCGTTATTCGGATCAGTAAAATCATACCTGCCCGGGGCGGCGTTATCTATTTTGCCTGATCCGGCGGTCTTAAGGAACTGGTCCAGGACCGATTTGGCTTCACCATAATTTTTCAATTCGATTATAAAAGCCTTGAACTGATTATCATCCGGTTTATATAGGGCAGTTGAAGCCGACGACAGGAAACTGTAGCTCAAAAAATTGCGAGCTACATACTGTTCGGCATTTAAAATTTTTCTCTCCGGCGGAAAGAGTTTAAATATTTCAGGAATCCCGTTTTTCTGTTTCAGAAATCCGTTCATGCTCTCAGCAATCATCAGCAGCGCCTTCTCCCCTTTTTCGCCCGCTGCAAATGTGGAAAGTTTCAAATAATAAACACCGGTAGTGAAATTAAGTATCCCTTCCTGGGTATAGCCCTGCGCGCCGACTTCTATAAATTTATAATCAGGATCACGCTCCTGCGAATACATTCCGAACGCTTCCAATGATGTTTTATGTCTGTACAGTTCTACTTTAACTTCAACGCTGTCGCTGTTCAGATAGCGAGCAATATGAAGATCAACAAATGAATATTCAAGAAACAGATCGGCGGCGCCGTCAATTATATCCCAAAGATTATTCGGGTCGTAAACCTGATTGGAGAGATCAAGTTTCCATCCGGGAATCTGAGGAAACGGTGCGTTCTCCCCTTTTGCAAAACTTATTTCACCGGTGAAACAGATTATGAATGAGAATAAGAGAATAATTTTTTTCATGGCATCTTTCTCAAGAGATAAATTCAGCGGGAACGGATGAAAGGCGCGCGACATCGGCTATCCGTTCCGTAACATTGAAATTTTTTGCGCAAACGACTGTGCAATCCGTACAGCCGCTGCATGGATTAGAGGAAACGGACAAAGTGTTCAGCAGATCGTATGCCTGTACGTTATCCCGGTATCCGTAGGTGTACATATACGCGCGCATCAGATCGGGAATAGGCAAATTCTTTTTGCAGTCGGGCACGCACTGTTTGCAGCCCTGGCAATATAAACCGCCCTGCGATTCACCTTTTGCCAGATCCATTTTTTCTTCCATCGTAAGAGCGAGATCATAGTTCACGCTTGCATTCATTGCAAGCTGATCGAAAGTTGTATTGCCCGGAATTGCGGTGGTAACATTTTCATCCTGGAGAACAAATTTGAGAGCGGCTTTGCAGTTAATAGGCTGTGTTCTTGCTTTGTCGTGGAAACCGCCCGCCATGGTTTTCATGGCTACAATTCCGATTCCTGCTTTAGCTGCTTCCGCAACAGCTTTCTTCACTTCCAGAATGTGATCCTGCTTGAAATTATACGATGTAAGTATAACCTCGTAAACTCCGCTTTCGATTGCGGCTCTTATCACTGCCGGTTCATTTCTGTGGACAGAGAGCCCGATATGTTTTGCCTTTCCCTCTTTTTTTGCGGTTGTGAGCGCAAGAATAATTTCCGGATGAAGAACCGCTTCTTTAGCCATTAGACTGTGGGCATACAATATATCCACATAATCCATTTTCAATCTGGTTAAACTGATATCGAGTTTCTCAAGGAAAGGTTTTGCGCTCACATTTGGTCCGGGCAATCCGGTCTGCCGGTCAGTTCCCTCGGGTTCCACTTTAGTGGCAAGCACAAAAGAATCGCGCGGCGAATTTTTAAATACTTCGCCGAGCATCTCTTCATTTTTTCCGCGCTGATATCCGTGCGCGGTATCGAAAAGTAGAATTCCTTCTTTCACTGCAGCCTGCACCAGAGCCGGACTGTCTGCCCGCATTACTCCAAAGCTTACAATCGGAAGTTCTATACCGGTCTTTCCGAGTTTTCTTTTAATAATAGTTTTATTTTCTGAAGAGGGTGAGTTTAAGTTTTTTGATTCAGCCAATATTGAAGGTGCAATGACGGCTCCCGCACCGGTTAGAATTGATCTTTTTAAAAATGTTCTGCGGTCAACCGGATTTTTTTTCATCTCCTTTCTCCTCTGCTGAATAGATAATTCGCCTATTTCCATATACAATATATAAAGACTGAATTACTAAATAAATAACGCCGTTGGAAAGAGTCTATAGAATTATAAATTAGAAATTAAAAATGATAAATTGGAGTGTAGAAAGGATGAACAATCCGAAAAATAAATTGAATCATTAATTATAGATAGTGCATACAAAGAGTGACAAGTGACAAGTAACCAGTAACTTATATCTCCCTACCATACGCGAATAACAATGAGACAACAATCACATCAGCAATCAAGGCGCTCTCCCTGACTGCCGATATGCGATTAATTTCCAGCTTCTAACTTCTCGCCTCTAACTGCTTTTATTTTTTTTCTTGTTCTAACCCAACACACCTCAGCACCCGGCATCCTGCATAAGTGCTCGCAGCCGCTAACGGTCCATATACATCTTTCTCAAATTCGCTTCAATGAAATAATAATCCGCATATATAAGAGGAACGTTTACATCCGAATTCTTAGGACGGGCGCCCACCGAATGCATAAGTATAAAATTGCCGTTAGTTCCAGGTGCCGCTGAAAATGCGGGGGAAGAAAGAGTGGCCAAAATTTTATCTGCAGCTGCTTTATATTTTTGATTATTATTGTCAGAAAGAACGCTTAATTCATAAAAGGCAGAACACATTATTGCGCCGGCCGAGGCGTCCCGCTCTTCATTAGGAATGTTAGGTGCATTATAATCCCAGTACGGCACCATGTCTTCAGGAAGATTTTTATTTGTAAGCACATATTCAGCAATCTTCTTAGCCTGTTCCAGATAACGCTTATTTTTTGTTTCGCGGTAACACATTGTGTAGCCGTACAATCCCCAGGCTTCTCCCCTGGCCCAGCATGATTCATCCGAATAACCCTGGGCAGTAACTTTACTTATCACAGCTCCGGTTGCCGTATCATAATTAACAACATGCCATGTGGAGTAATCATTCCTGAAATGATTTTTGAGAGTTGTATTTGCATGGGTCACGGCAATCTTATAATAAATTGAATCTCCGCTTAATTTTGCGGCCTCAAAAAGAAGTTCGAGATTCATCATATTATCTATTATAACCGGGAACTGCCATTTGTCGCGATTATGATCCCAGGAGCGAATGCATCCGGTCTTAGGATTGAATCGTGTAATAAGAGTTTTTGCACTCTGAATAATGACATCTTTATAATGAGAATCATGCGTTAGTCTGTATCCGTTTCCAAAACTGCAGTAAATTTTAAAACCCATATCATGTGTAGTGGCATTGAACTGTTCCGCTTCAACATTTTTTGTAAAATGCTGAGCCGCAACTTTATATTTTTCATCCTTTGAATATTCGTAAGCGTACCAGAGGCAGCCGGGGAAGAATCCGCTGATCCAATTTTTTGAGCTAACCAATTTAACGTTGCCATCCTTATCGGTTAATCCGGGGTTCTGCTCGGCATTCCCTATTTTGTTAAGCATATTTTCCAGATGCGTTTCGATTGTGCTGAAATTCTGATTAGTTAAAGTAGTTTGTTGGCTTTTGATTGTAACAGAAAAAAGTAAAAAGCATAAAAGAGAGATAATATTTTTCATAATCATCCTGACTGAAGTTTACTTGTTAAGATCAAAAATATTAAAGATGAAATCAAGCAAAATGATATTATTCAAGATGAGCGCGGACCATTAGCAGATCGAGATTAATCAGGCTGCAGAAGCCTGTTAATATAAGATACAATGAACAGTCATATTATTTTTAGCAGGCTGCCATTAACTCGCGGATCAGTTGCCGGGAATAATTTCACTTGATTTAAAAGTACCCGAAAATATTTGCTGATCCACAAGTCTGCATTTCAGAAATGAATTTTACTTTTTAAACAACAGCTTAATCCAGTTATTAATTACATCAAAATATAGCTGCGAATATTTATATTTTCCTTCTTTATTCAATCGATTAATTTCATTCAAGCATCCTGTTTCAGTTGAACACATGTTATGGTCAACCCCCTTTAACATTTCAACTCCAAAATATTTATTCCCGGATTTTGATAATGCGTTCCTGTATGCTGCATAGGCCTGCTTCGAATCGATCTGGGTATCATTTTCCCCGTATACCATATAAACGGGGATATTTAATTTTTGAATCAGCGTAACGGGATTGAAATGGGATTCGTCGTTTACGTCAATTTCCCTCGGCCACCAGGTGCGCGCCCCGTTAATTAAGGTGGAATCATAATTTACAGATTTAATTATCATCGGATTTTTTTCGAAATAAATTAAAGCTTCATCAAACTTTGCTTTATCGGAAGTTGTTCTTAGAATGTTAAACATCTCTGCATTTTTCATTGCTCGTTTTTTTGAATATCCTTCGCACAACATTTGTTTATAAATAAGATAGTTCCACTGATCGATCGAATTTTCACCGGGACAAGATGAGCCAATTATGAATGAGATTAATTTGGATTTTGAAGCTGCTATCGGCATTATGTATCCTGCCTGACTGCTTCCGAATAATCCTATGCGGGTAGAATCGATTTCTGTACGTTTCTTCAAAATATTCACGGCATCTACTACAATTTCTGATAGCTGGCTGAATAGATTAGCGTCATCCACCTTCCCTTTTGAATCTCCATATCCCGGTTTATCAATCCTGAAATATGCAATCCCGCGCTGCAGAAAAAGATTGATTATTTTTTTTGCCTGAACAGATTGAACAGTTTTATAACTCGGTCCGCTTCCTGAAACCCAAATTACTAAAGGATATTTCTGAGCTTTTGTAGCCGGGATATAAATATTAGAAGATATTTCAAATTTTCCGCTGCTAAATTTTATCTCATCGATACTGCCAGCATTCAATATACTATCGGGTAAAGTTTTATTTATTTGTGCATGGAGCAGTTGGGTATTTGCCATAAATAGGACAATGATAAAGTGAAGTAACATTAAGCAGATACGGCTTTGCGCCTGTAAATTTTTCGATTTTTTCTTTTTCAAATTAATCATCTCTTAAATTTTTATGCACGGTATTCTTTTCAGTCATGGTTATTTTATTTATCAACGATTTAGACGCATCAATTTGACACTGGTTTTTAATTTACGGTGATTATTGTACAACGATGAATTAGAGAAAAATATTGATAATAGATTCACTTTTCATGATTAAGCAGCATATTGGCCTCATAATTATAACGGCTAAGAATAAAGGATTAATCTTGGTTGCTTTGGATCTTTGGAGAAGAGTTAATTAAAATATTTCAGCGAAATCAATTTCGAACAAAATGTTTGCGCTTGAACTGGTGTTGTGCGAATAAACTTTTGGAGAAGATCCTCCGAACAGACTCCAGCCCCCGCTCACAAATTCCGATGTAAACATTACTCCTATCTCCGGACAGATATGGAGCCACTTAATCATTTTGATACGCATGCCAAGATTAATTAAAGTATAAGTATCGGAGCTTCCTAATATCGCAACCGATCCTCCGCGGCCCGCTAAAATATAGGGGGAAATATTTTGGGAGTTGTAAAAATTAATTTTGGCTATTAGTCCGAACTGCGGATCGCTGGAATGTTTTGTCCACTCATCTTCCACACTGACATTTAATCCGATACTTATAACATTCCAGTTATAACCGAGTTCAAATCTGAATCCCTGTATGGAAGAGTATCCCCCCGAGAAATAAATGGAGCCGTCCCAAAATATCTCCTCGGTTCCATTCTCTAAAGCACTGACCGGCGCATGAGCCAAAGAATCTGACTGAGAAAAGATTTTACCATTAAATACAATCAAAATGAATATAGAAAAGATTAAACTTCTAAAAGAAGCATGCATCTCTCTTCACCATCCTGGATTGATTTTCCCAGTTTACTTTATCTTTTTATAGAGACTGAAATAACCATCCATATTACCGTCCCAGATATCCAACGTATCGGATTTAATCATTGCATAGCCGGCATTGAAATAAAAATGATAATTAAACGTCGTGACTTCGGAGAAAGATATTTTATCCCGGCTCTGATTGGATTCCGATACGTTATATTTGGCAAATACTTTAAGGGAATCGTTTCTGTACTCATGGTAGAGGCCGTAAGAATCAAAAATTATTTTTACCGTTGTTCCGGGCGGAGGAGTGGTAACTCTCGGGAATAACCCTCCCGATGTTTGAATCCAGAGCCATGTCCCTTGATATTTTGAGAATGGCGCTTCTGTGGAAGAGTCATCTGTACATGTGACAAATAATAGAGAGAATAGGAGAAGAATAAGATATTTTTTCTTCGCTTTCATTCAGGTGATGCTCACTATTTAACGCTAAAAATAAATAATTATCGGCAATAATAAGCAAGGGGGAAATCTGGATACCTGCCCGGCCCAGACGGGCTGGATACTTGTCCGGCCCAGACGGGCTGGATGCTTGTGCGCTGGGAAAAAGTAGGAAGGTGTGTTTCTTCCTTGTCACAGGTCACTTGTCACTCGTCCCTCGGCTCTGGTTCGTGGTTCGGCTTCGCCTGCCTGGCGGCAGACTGGCTCACCATTCACCATTCGCTCGGGATAAGTTACTCGTTACGCTAAGTTGTTCAAAGTACAATGTTCAAAGTACAAAGTGCAATGTACAATGTACAAGGTTCGTCTCACTTTTCACGTTTCACGTTTCACTTTTCACGTTTCATGTAATATGGTCCGTGGTCCGTGGTCCGTGCTTCGTGGTTTAAAACGCTGTATTTAGACTTGTCACTTGTCACTCGTAACTCGTTACGCTAAGTTGTTCGAAGTATGGGCTTCCCCCAAATGGTAGACACAAAAAAAAGTATTAAATTAGCGAGCAGGAGGTGTCTATGGAAGTCCAAAAGAAAAAGAAGTACAACAAAGGATTTCGGGAAG
>JAKAMT010000136.1 GCA_021812705.1 Bacteroidota bacterium
ACATTATCAGAAAAAGTATGGTGGATGCTTTAACGGATCTTGAAAAAAATTATGGTCAGGATTTACAAAATTGGCAGTGGGGCTCCATTCACAAAGTGACTTTCAAGCATATGTTTCATGACCGTTCTTCACTGCTCGACAAATTGATAAATATTGGTCCTTATGAAATTGGAGGAGACGGAACAACTCTTTTCAATACGGAATATTCTTTTCACGAAATTTTTGATAATGATATGGATCTTACAAAACCTTTTCGTTCGGAACCGTATTCCAATATTCTCGGTCCCTCTATGCGTTATGTGTTTGATTTTGCAGATCCGGATCATTTCCAATTTATTCTTCCGCCCGGACAAAGTGGCCATTTTATGAGTCCGCATTACAAGGATATGACGGAGATGTGGCTTGAAGGGAAATATGTAACGCTTTCCCTTAATGAAGATGAATTTATAAAATCGTCAAAAGATCTGCTTAGACTTCTGCCGGAATAATATCGGATTCATTGAAGAATTTATTCGAAAAAATATTAAATTCGCTCTGAACAAAATGGATTAAAATGAAAGTTATTGAGCATCTGGCTAAAGCTAACAAGCCGTTAATAAGTTTCGAGATAATACCTCCTAAGAGAGGGGGCAACATACGCCAGCTTTTGCAGGTTTTGGAAGATATTGTAAAATATGATCCTCCATTCATAGATATCACAAGTCATGCAGCCGAAGTAATTTTTGAAGAAACTTCTTCCGGCGGTCTGCAGATGAAAATCAAGCGTAAACGCCCGGGCACACTTGGAATTTGCGCACTCATCCAGAATAAGTATAACATCGATGCTGTTCCGCATGTGCTCTGCACCGGCTTTACACGTGAGGAAACGGAAGATTTTTTAATCGAACTTCATTACTTGGGAATCGACAACGTCCTCGCAATAAGAGGGGATGACAGCGATTATAAAAAACCACTCAAGTTCGGAAGAAGTGTTAATGAACATGCTGTGGACCTTATCTCACAACTCTCCTCTATCAACAGCGGAAAATATCTGGAAGAGGGATTGCTCGATGCACAGCCGATGAATTTCTGCATTGGAACAAGCGGCTATCCGGAAAAACATTTTGAAGCGCCTAATCTTATTACCGATATCCGGTACACAAAAGCTAAAGTTGATGCGGGAGCGGATTACATAGTCACTCAGATGTTTTACAATAACCAGGCGTTTTTTAATTATCATGATCTCTGCAGAAAAGAAGGTATCACCGCACCAATTATTCCCGGACTTAAAATCATTACTTCGAAAGATCATATCAAATCTCTGCCTAAAAATTTCTATATAGACATTCCCCAGGATCTTGCCGATGAGATAGAAGCGGCAAAACCTGAACATGTTATGGAAGTAGGCGTGAACTGGACTTTGAAGCAGGTTGAAGAACTGTTGAACAGCAATGTTCCCGGTATTCATTTTTATATAATGCAAAGTTCTGCGCCTATGAAGATGTTGATGAAAAAATTAAAAATCTGAGTTAAGATGATGATTAATCCAACTGGAAAATTGAATTTTTCAAATGCGATACCGAAAAAATTAAAATGGGGAGTTGCGGGCTGCGGCAACTTTGCAGAAACTGCGTTCTTACCAGCTTTGCAATTGGCGCAGAGAAGCAAGCTTGTTTCTGTCTACAGCCATAATATTCAAAGAGCCCGGCAAATAGCATCTAAATTCGGAGCTCCTAATTCATTCGACAACTTCGATAAATTTTTGGAAAGCGATATCGATGCGGTGTATATATCCAGCGCAAATGCGGATCATTATCAGCAGATTCTAAAAGCTGCTTCAGCCGGAAAAAATATTTTATGCGAGCGCCCGATGACCTTAAGCCTGGCTGAAGCTGAAACAATTACAAAACTCTGTGAAGAAAATAAAATTAAAATCATCATAGATTTTCTTCATCGGTTTCATCCTTTGGTTCAAAAAGCTAAGGAACTGATAGACAAACAGATGCTTGGTAAAATTGTTTCGATCTCGGCTTCGTATAATATCGATTTTACGCCGAATGAGAATTTCCGGTTTAATAAAAAATTGAGTGGCGGCGGAGTTCTAAGAGATCTCGGCTCCCAAATGATAGATATGCTGGCTTACTTCGGCGGAGAAATTGTTGAAGTGAAAGGCTTTATGGATAATGTGGTTTACAATTTAGAAGTCGAAGATTTTGCCACAGCCATCGTTCGTTTCAAAAAAGGGGGATACGGATCCTTCAATATCTCTTATAATACAAAAAAAGCTTACAACAGAATTGAAATCCTGGGTTATAACGGTTCAATCGCAATCGAAAATTTTCTGGGCAAGCGTCTCAATCCCACTAAATTGATTATTGATCTTCAGGGAGAAGCAAAAAAAGTTTTTAGAAAACGGACTAATAAATTGCTCTTCCTTATCCGTTCCGCGCAGAAGACCTTTATAAAAAATGAACTTCCGCTGGCTAGTTGTAAAGACGCTCTTATGAATATCAGAATCATCGACGAGATTGAAAAACAATGTCTGAATGGACCCGGGCAGAGTAACAGTGTAATAAAGTAAAAAGTAAAAGGTAAAAAGTAAAAAGTAAAAACAAGAAGTAATTAGATATTTTGTGAGCTGATATAATCCGCATGGTTGTATAAAAATGTAAAAATATTTAAACCGTTTCTAAATGTTCTTCAAAAATTAAATCAATTAGACTTTCACTTATCTTGAGCTAAAAAATGTCTGATAAGAAAATCACCGTTGCGCTTCTGGTCGGCGGCACCTCTCCCGAACGGGAAGTCTCTAAAAACACTGGCAAATCTGTATACCGGGCTTTGCTTAATCTTGGCTATATTGTTAAAGTAATAGACCCTGCGTTCGGTCTCAATCAACCATTGGATATTGAAAAAGTATTTGATGCGAAAGATTATACTGAACGCTCAAACAGAAATTTTGTTGAGGCAGTTAATTCCGCTTTATTCGATGATGTAGATGTTGCTTTTATCGCACTTCACGGCAAATGGGGAGAAGACGGTGTTCTACAGTCTCTGCTTGAGTTACGAGGAATTAAATACACCGGATCGAAGATCCTTGCAAGCGCTCTGGCAATGGATAAATGCATGACTAAAGTGATGTTTCAGCATTTTGATGTTGATACTCCAAAATGGTTTGTAATCAATAAAAATGAAAATGATTTCAATCTTATTCGGTCTAAAATTAAAATGTTTTTTGGGTATCCATGCGTTGTAAAACCGAACGACGAAGGTTCTACTATAGGATTAACAATCTGCAGGGGAGATGTTGAAGTCGAAGAGGCAGTCGATAAAGCAAGAAAATTTTCTGCTAAGGTCTTGGTCGAAGAATATATACCGGGACACGAATTGACGGTTGCGGTTTTAGGACAGCAGGTATTTCCTGTCCTGGAGATTAAGCCGAAATCCGGATTTTATGATTATGAAAACAAGTACACACAAGGAAGAACCGATTATATAGTTCCTGCCGATATACCTGAAAAAGTATCCGAACACTTGAGGCAGCAGGCCCTTTTGGCATTCAATTCTGTCGGATGCGAAAGCTATGCACGAATCGATTTCCGTATGACTAATGATTACAAATCGTATTGTCTTGAAGTCAATACTCTTCCGGGCATGACAAGCACTTCACTTGTCCCTAAAATGGCTAAAGCGGCAGGGATCTCGTTTGAGGATCTGATAGACCGGATAATCAAAAATTCAATTTCATGATCTCTTTGAAAAAAAATTTTATTGTTAAATTAATATTTCTGCTTGCAGGAACGGCTATAGTTCTATTTCTTCTCTTCAATGAAAATGGCATCATTAAATATTTAAAACTCCGCCGCGAAGTAAAAAAACTGAATGAAGAGATTTTAAACGCTGAGGAGAAACTCAGGTCTTTAGATTCTGAAATTGATTCGCTTAAAAATAGCCGGGCAAAAATAGAAAAAGTAGCACGAGAAAAATTCGACATGATGAATAAAGACGAACGGGTTTTTAAGATTGAGGAAAAATAAATCCTTTGGCGAACGAAAAAATTAAATACCCGGCCGTACCGCTTGCTGAAAGGTGCCGCCCCAAATCGTTGGATGATTTCAAGGGGCAGCAAAAATTAGTCGGAACCGGAAAACCGCTCCGTTCAATGATTGAGTCAGACACTCTAAGCTCAATTATTTTATGGGGTCCCCCGGGAACAGGCAAAACAACCCTCGCGAAAATTATTTCCGAAACTACTAACTGCGAGTTCTACCAGATAAATGCCGTTTCATCAGGCGTTAAAGAGATGAGACAGATAATAGAATCGGCAAAACTCAATTTAGATAATTATAAACGCACGGTCCTGTTCATAGACGAAATTCACAGATTCAATAAAGCTCAGCAGGATGCACTCCTCTCGTCTGTAGAGAGCGGGCAAATAATTTTGATTGGAGCCACCACAGAAAATCCTTCCTTCGAGGTTATCCCGGCACTTCGTTCCAGAGTAAGAATTTTTGTGCTGGAAGAGCTCTCAAAAATTGATCTTCAGAATATTCTTAACGATGCATTATCCAAAGACGATTTTCTTAAATCTCTGACTATCGACTCGGTTGATTCGGATTTCCTTCTTTTCGCATCCGGCGGCGATGCGCGTACGCTCCTCAACATTCTTGAGGCCTGCATAATTCAGGAAATAAAAAGCGGCGGTATCAGAATAACCAAGGATGTGATTGAAAATGTGATTCAGCGGAAAAATATTATTTATGATAAAGCAGGAGAAGAACATTATAATATTATCTCTGCATTCATAAAATCATTGCGGGGCTCAGACCCAGACGCCGCAGTTTATTGGATGGCGAGAATGCTCGATGGGGGCGAAGATCCATTGTTTATTGCGCGAAGAATGGTGATACTTGCCTCAGAGGATATAGGCAATGCTTCTCCTAATGCACTTTTGCTGGCGGAAGCGGCTTTCAATTCTGTGCATAAAATCGGAATGCCGGAAGCACGAATAATACTGGCCCAGTGCGCAACGTACCTTGCTTCTTCTCCTAAGAGCAACGCATCGTATCTCGCTATCGAATCGGCATTCGGCGACGCTAAAAACTTTCCCCAGTATCAGGTTCCTCTTCACCTGCGAAATGCACCTACCAAATTGATGAAGGAATTGGGATACGGAAAAGAATACAAATACCCTCATGAATTCCAGAATAATTTTATCGAAGTAAATTATCTTCCTGAAGAATTAAAAAATAAACAATACTATTATCCTTCAGAAAACGGAAATGAGAAAACCATTAAAGAGCGTTTGAAATCTTTGTGGAAAACAAAAAAGAAATATTAAATGCGAATAAACATTTTACCCGGCAGTTGTCTAATCATTCCTTTGAACTCAAGCGTTAAAAGATTTACCAAACAATCGGAAGTTGATAATGAAGCATTTGAAGCTATATCATCAATTTGTTTAGGTTCGTCGCTCAACACATTGTAGATTTTTTCTTCAAACAGATTCAATTCGGCAGAAGGTTTTGGAATATTTTTCCCGATCTCCGGTTTCAATTTGATCTTGAGTTCAATGAGAATGTCGTCTACATTGTTCACTAATTTTGCTTCCCCTCTCTGAATCAGCCGGTTCGGTCCTTCGCTTTGATGCGATGTGATGTTCCCCGGTACCGAAAAAATTTCCCTGTTCTGATCAAGCGCATACGCTGCCGTTTGCATCGCTCCGCCGTTGATCTTAGTCTCGATAACTAAAGTACCCAACGAAATACCTGAAATAATTCTGTTCCTTCTTGGAAAATTCTGCGCATCCGGTTTTGTCCCCGGTTCAAATTCGGAAATAATAACTCCGTTTTCAGAAATTTGCTGAAACAATTTTTTATTCTCGGGTGGATAAATAACATCAAGTCCGCTTCCAATAACTGCAATTGTTCTTCCTCCGGCTTTTATAGTTGAAGTATGCGCAATAGAGTCAATGCCCCTTGCCAGTCCGCTTGCAACTGTAATCTTTTTCTCTGCCAATTCCCTTGAAAATTTCTCCGCCATCATTTTGCCGTATGATGTGGGCTGTCTGGTTCCCACTATACCGACTGTAAATTTATCCTCTTCCGAAAATTTTCCGAGAGTGTAAATTATTAAAGGCGGAAAGTAGATCTTTTTAAGAAGGTCGGGATAAGTGTCGTCCCAATAAGTGATTAATTCACCCCCAAGATTTTCAA
Organism: Bacteroidota bacterium; assembly: GCA_021812705.1. Taxonomy (GTDB): domain Bacteria; phylum Bacteroidota; class Ignavibacteria; order Ignavibacteriales; family Melioribacteraceae; genus Fen-1258. Next base: position 6,195 of record JAKAMT010000136.1, read on the forward strand.
GAAAATTAAGTTCTTTTTCCAGTTTTTCTTTTATGCTTATCAGTTCTTTTTTCGAAGCGAGAATTTTTGAACCGAGTACAGAGCTGATCCCTTCAGTGCGAATTAGGTTTTCATAGCGTGCGTTAACGACGGATTCAAAATCTTTGAATCGATTTAATAATGAAAAGATTTTTTGCGGACCGATTCCGTCAATGTTAAGGAGCAGTTTGAGGTGTGCTAGTGTTTCAAACCTAAATTTAGACAAGGATTTATTTTACGATTTTAATTTTCAGACAATTCGATATTGTCAACTACAGCAACTATCATCGAATTCACAGGCGCGTTTTGATGACCCAAAATTTGTTGTATTGCATCCCCTTCCTGTACTACCAATACTTTATCCCCTATACCTGCATCAACAAGATCCAAAGCAATCAGGTCTTTATTGCCTACGTAATTTGAAGCATAATCTATCTCATGGACTATCAATAATTTATGTCCTACGAGGTATTTATTTTTCGGAGTTGAAACTATATTGCCTTTAATCTTTGCCAGGAACATCAGCTTTATTCTTTATTTTTTGAGGGATTTTGAAAAGGATTGCAGCAGGTATTAAAATTACATATGCTAAAATTAAAACCACAGGAGAAACGGACATAGATAAAAAGCTGTCCCATGATCCAGTCATCATCAAAACATAACCCAAGATTAGCACAGCAGTACTGATTATCAGAAAAATGTAATTCGGTTTAGTCCAATAATCGTTAAAATAATCCCTGTCTGTTTTTTTTATATCTTTTCCTTTTTTATCAGTCTTAGTCATTTAGCCTCTTATAAAAGTAAATTATTTACAGAGAAATATAGAACAAGAGGGTATTGTAGTCAAGGTAATTTGAATATTTGTATATGTCATTGTTATTGCAGTATAAAGGGGCAAAATTTGAATTTAGTTAAATAAGAGGGAGAGTCAGATTTAGGCCCGGCAGAAGGCCGGGTAGTAATTATTTTTAAAATAATTACTTAAGGATCTTGCAAATAAAATTCCGGCAGCATATATTTACAGTCCGTTTCAAAATTATTGTTCTTCAAATAAAGATTTTTTAGAAATAATTCTAAAAAGCTCTTGACAAACTAAGAAATTAAGTGTAAGTTTCACATCTATGTTTTACAAAGTTCTTTGATAGAGTGAGTGACTAAAGAAATTCTTTAGTAGTTCAGCTTTGTTGATTCAAAAATTTTACAAACTCTACAACGGAGAGTTTGATCCTGGCTCAGGACGAACGCTGGCGGCGTGCCTAACACATGCAAGTCTACGAGAATGAGGTAGCAATATCTCTAGTAAAGTGGCGCAAGGGTGAGTA
>JAKAMT010000137.1 GCA_021812705.1 Bacteroidota bacterium
AGTCCCGGTGATGTTGAGATCTGATGTGAGTATGCCTCGCTGATCGCTTATCAACGGTAAAATTTGGCCCAGTGAACTGAGATTAAAATGTTTCGACCTAATCTGAATATTGAGCGGATTATTTTGCAGAAAGCGTTCTTCTGCACCCGTGAAACTCAAATTTATTGGGAGAGTTCCGAACAGAGAAATTAACGGCTTCTCTTCATTCGATGTCGAATCCAGGAATGCCAGATTAGCCGTGAGATTTTTTCCTGAATAATGAACCAATCCTTTAAAATTTCCGGAAGGTGCATTGGGAAGTTTAAAATCTTTCATTTGCACAGACAGATCAATGAGAGGATTATCCAAAGTGCCCATTATCTTGGCGTAAGCTGAGCCGTTTACATGAAGGCGGTCGTCCGTTAATCCTAAAAGATAGCGTTCAAGAATATCTCCTGAAATTCCTGCGGCATTTAAAGAAAGATCCTGCTTGCCTGAACTTTCTATGGAGCCGCTTAAACTTATAAGCGTTGTATCCCGTTTGATGTTGCATTGGACAATTTTAAAATAATCCGGATTAAAAAGAATTTTTACCGAATCCCGGTTAGTCCATTCAATGCCTTTATAGTTTAAAGAGAGCTTATCGACTAAAAGTTTCTGCTCGCGCGGAGTCATCAGAATTATTCCTTCGGCACCGGCATCAAAGAGATCGGAGATATTTGCGGAAGCGCTGAAAAATAATTTGCTCTGGTTGAAAGTTACATCTGCTTCAATGGCTTTTATGTTGCTGCCGGAATAAAATCTTTTACCCGTAATCGAAGCAGTGCCGAAAAGTTTATCGAACGAGAGGGAGTGATTGTCTCTTGTGAAATTTAAATTTCCCTTGAATCCCGAAAGGTAGATTGTGCTCTTCTTGTCCATCATAACAAAGTAATCCAGATTCAGATTCGAAGAGACTGTAAATTTTCCGGCTTCATTTTTTATGTATCCTTTGCAAACGCCCAGAAGATCGAGCCTTTCATAACCGATAAGTTTTGAGATCAGCTCCAGATCCTTTATTGTGCAGGAGTAATTGAAAAGAATGTTCTCGTCAACAACAGGTGGAACGGGAACAGAAACGGAATCTGCGGCTTTTTTGGGCTCAACTATCGCAAGCGGATTTAGCTCGCCTATTTTTTTTGTAATGATATCTGTGATGGTGGTTGACTGGTAAGCAACCAGCTCTATTGCTTTATTTAAAGAAAAACTTCCTCCTATGTCGAGATCGGCATAGTCGGATGCGAGAGTGATTTTTCTCCCGGTTGAATCTTTTGTAATCAAGCAGCGGATATCCGAATTGCTTATCCGCTCTCCCTGAAAGCGCGAAGAATCTATCCCGACTCTAACGGCGGCAGTAAGTTCGTCGGGATTAAAACTTTTTCCATCGGCGCTCAAATATAAATTAAAATTGCTCTCATATTTTTCTTCTTTTAAAAACTTCGACAGATCAAGATTTTTAATCTGGCCGACTAGGTTGTAAGCCGGAATAGTGTCCTTATCGAAAGAAACATCCCCGTTGATGTACGCGCCGAGCTTGCCCGAAGATGCGTCGATTTTAAGATTTGTAGTTCCGTCATAAGAATGAGAATTAAAAGCTAACCGGTCTATATCCATTCCTTTTATTTGAGACCCCTCCGCTGTAAAACGAATATCGGAAGACATGTTAACCGGAGAAAAACTTTTTCCAACGACCGTCCCTTTGGAATAAAGTTTAGTAGGAATATTGATAACAGGAGAGAGGTCTAAATTTTCCGTTTGAAATGAGATATTGTATTCGACCGGCTCCGAAGAGAGATTCATTGATACATCGCAGAAAAGTTTCCCATCTGCAACATTTCCTTCAAAACGGGATTTGAAATTCACCGGCTCACCTTCAAACTCGGCGCTTACATCTGATACTTTTAGTTTTGCAAACTCCGGCAGTTTGAGGGAAGGAAGAAGGGCGTTTATATCATTGTAATCGACATCTGAGTTGCTGATCTTTGCACTGATGAAAAGTTTTTCCGGACGGTTAAGATTCTGAATACGCCCTTCAAATTCGAAATGGGTGGAGCCGTAATCAAGCTTTGCCTTGTCAATTTTAAAATTGCCGAATTTACCATGCGCTTTCAACTCGATTGAAGGATGCCCTTTCAATATTTCCGTAGCGCCGATAAATGAGGAAATGTCATCGAAGTTGAACGATTTTGATCTGGCGGAGATAGATATGGGATAATTTTTAAATTCGTCCAGATTAATCTTGCCGAAAAGATTCAGACTGTCCAATCTTGCGTCGATTCCTATTTCGCTGCTGTCCGTTAAAAAATAAAAATTCTTGACGCTTGCAAAATTTTTCGTGACGGCAAACTCGCCCGAGATGTATTTTAAGTTGAATCTTGAGAGGTTCGGCCTTAGCGATAATTCCTTGATGACAAGGAGGTAATTTGATTTTTCAATGTCCGCAAATGCCTGGGCGGAAAAATTTAAATTGTCTACCCGCAGATCTTCCGGATTCAGCTGGTCGTAATTTTGTGTTGAATTTAAGTTCGGATACGACTGCCTTACAAAAGAGATGTTATGAAGCTGTATATCGTTTACATGGATGAGAAATGAAAAAGAGGATTTTGTAGTGTCCTCCGGTTTCGGTTTTATAAACTTTGCCAGATTCCAAACGCCATCCTGATCCTGCAGCAGTCTTATCTTCACATCTTCTATTAGAACTTTTCTTATATAAATCTTTTTCAGAAGAAGCTGAAGAGGACTCGTTTTGATTTCTATTTTGCCGGCCTGCAGAAGTGTGTCGTTATTTATTTTGACGTACACATCTCTCAGAAAAAGAGAGGTAAGAATTGTCCCGTCAATTTTGCCTATCGTAATTGTTCCGTTGGTCTCTTTATTCACAAGGGAGATTACTTCAGTGCGAAGAAGCTCTCTAAAAGTTCTAGTCTGAGAAAAACCGATTATGAGAATAATAATAAGAATTAGAGCTAAAAAGATGCTTATAAAAACATTTATTATTTTGCGGAAGAGACTTCTCTTTTTAGGCTGCTCTTCATCGGCGTTCTGAATTGAACCCGACTGAGGCAGATCATGGCTCCCGCTATTTTGATCCGGCTGAGACATTATTTGCAGAATCTTTCAGTTACTGTTTTAATTATGTTCGTTGTGGACTGATCATTGACGAATTTAATAGTCTCAACCTTGCCGCCGTTTTTTTCTACAGTTTCGCGCCCAACAATTTTATCGATAGCCCAGTCCGCACCTTTGATCAGCACATCGGGAATAAGTTTGTCTATAATTTCTCCGGGAGTGTCCTCTTCAAATATCACGGCGTAATCGACCGGTTTAAGCGAAGAGATGATGAAAGCTCTTTCGTGCTGCGGAACCACCGGGCGCAATTCTCCTTTTATTCTTTTCACAGACGCATCCGAATTTATTCCGACAATAAGCACATCGCCTTTCTCTTTTGCTTTGGATATATAATCAACGTGACCGGCATGAAGAATATCGAACACGCCGTTAGTGAAAACGACTTTCTTATTTTGCGCGCGGAGCTGATTTCTTATTTCAACCAACTCTTCAATCTTTTTTACGTTGCTCATTTCAGCTCTTGGGTTACTGCATTGAATAAATTATTTAACTCTATCGGGACAATACCTACTTCCTGGCAGACCAATCCGCCGGCGTAATTGGCAAGATAGGCAGCGTCAAAAATATCGGCTCCTGCAGTGAGCGCCATTGTAAGTGTGGAGATGACCGTGTCTCCCGCGCCGGATACATCGGCGACTTTGCGCGCAATTGTCGGCACTCTTCTTTCCGGCTTGTTCTTTTCGAAGAGGGCAATCCCTTTTTCTCCGAGCGTAAGAAGCGCGTATTTGCATTTCAGCTGCGCCAGTAGTTTTTCTCCCGCTTTGGCAATGTCTTCTTCCGACTTGATTCGTATTCCGAACGCGTCTTCAGTTTCTTTTCTGTTCGGTTTAAAGACAGTTACATTTTCATAAGTGAAGAAATTTAAAAATTTCGGATCGACAGTTACAATTTTTTTCGATTTATGGGCAAGCTCGATAATATTTTTTATCAGCGATTCTGTAAGCACCCCTTTGTTGTAATCTTCCAGAATAATCGCGTCTATTTTGCTGATCTCTTTTTTAAGAAGGGATAGAATTTTTTTCTCAATTGCCGGAGAGACCGGATGTGTTTTTTCTTTATCTATTCTTACCACGTGCTGCTTATCCGCAATCACTCTTGTCTTCGCGGTCGTCGGTCTTTTATTGTCAACAATAATTCCTTTATCGGGAATCGATTTTTCTTTCATTAATTTTTTAAAAATTCTTCCTTCGTTGTCATTTCCAATAACGCCGATAGGGAAGGGGATGCCTCCAAGCGTCGATATATTGAGAGCCACATTCATCGCGCCTCCGAAGCGGTAGAACTCATCGTCCACTTGAAGAATCGGCACAGGCGCTTCGGGAGAGATGCGGCTCACTCCGCCCCAGAAATAACAGTCGAGCATTAAATCGCCTATAACTGCAACTCTTTTCCCTTTGAAATTATTTTTCAGTTTTACGAGTTTTTTCAGAGAGACATCAATCATTTTTTTTCTCCGCCTTTTGAATCGCGAAATGTTCCGATCCACTGAGCCATCTTATTTATAAAATTTATTTTAATCAATCCGGAATCCGTTCCCAGCCACAAATTTGTCCCGTCAAAAAAGATCGAATAAACGGTAGCGGGAATTCTCCCGTCACGTATAGGTATTACCTGGTTCGTGGTTCTGTCTATAATAACAATTCCTCTTCCGAACATCTCTTTGGTGCTTCTGCCGAACTGGTACAAAGAAGCCCAGATGTAATTTCCGGTGATCTCCATATCGAATACGCCGTTTGCGGGCAAACCGTTCTTTGTATCGAACCGCATCCAGTCATTTCTTCTGTTGAAGCGGAATAAGCCGCCTACATTAAACTCCGGTCTTTCGGGAGTTATAAATTCGTCCAGCCCGATCCAAACATTTTTTCTTTCGAAGAGGAGAGATGTAATGGAGACCTGTTCTCCTTCTCCGTCAAAATAATTGTAACGCGTATCGTAAAAAGTAATAGCGTTTTTGTCGTTCAGGTCCTTCGATTTATCATACTTATGAAGACCGGCTTCGGTTCCGAACCAGACTAACGAATCGCCGTCTACTTTGATCGTCTTTATGTTGTTCGATTTTTCATTTTTGCGGACAGTAAGATCAAAGTCAGTATATTTTTTATCCTTAAGATCAAATTTAGTAAGATACTTAAAGCGTCCTATCCAGACGGCGTTCTCATATTTATCGAAAGCGAGTGCGCGTATCCAGTTTGATAACTGTCCTCCCAGGCCGAACTTCCGCTTTGTCCACGTATCTCTCTTTATGTCGAGAGTAAAAAGTCCGTCGGCAGATCCTGCCCAAACGTAATCTTTGTTTGCCGCAATGCAATAAAAGAAATCGTGTTGTAAATTTCCATTCGCAGTTGAATAAGTCATCCAGGCGTTGCTTTTAGGGATATATCTGAATATTCCGTTCCCGTTTGTCGCGATCCAGATGTTTGTTCCGTCGCTTGTAATATCCGTCACCTGCGCGCCTTTAATAAAAAATTCCAGGTCGCTTTGCGTTTGCGCGCTTAAATTCAGTCCGCAAAAAAATAAAATAAGTAAAAGCAGTTTCTTCATCAGGAATGGTGTCAATTAATGAATAATCCGTATTTATATTAATAAATTTAACATTAAGAAAGTATGGAAGGAAATGGGTTGTAGAAATATTTTGAAAAATTAAAAGTGAGATTTGAAAGGGGAAAAAGTGTTGAAACCAGTGACGCGTAACGAGTGACGAGTATTTCAACCTATCTCTAGAATGTTCAATGTTCAAAGTACAAGGTTTATCAACTCATCCAGTCCGCCGGAGGCGGACAAGTATCAAGCGTCAAGTATCAAGTATCAAGAATCCAGTCCGCCAAAGGCGGACAAGTATCCAGCATCGAGTATCCAGTTCGTTTACCATTTCTCATCTCACGTTTTAAGACATCCTTCCGATGAAGTGTAGTTAAATAGAGATCTTATTCTAGAATATTTGTGAGTCATTGATGCAATTAAAATTGCACTCTTTTAAATTTGTCTTTTTTTGATTTATTATTATATTCATAACAGAAAACCGGGTTGAATATAAAAGCGGCTTAAGTAAAAACATTTAAAACTGTTTTTTAATTTCGGGGGAAAGATGATCTTTTCAAACCATATTTTTTCTTTTAAACGATTATCTCTCTCATCAGGAATTGGGTCATTCTCTTCTTTGGTGCAGCGTATAATAAATTCTACGATTAAAAAAAAATCTTTGCTTCTCCTTTGCTTTTCTTCTCTTCTCATTTTTCTTTTTATGAATTCTTGCGTTAGCAATTCAACAGAACCTGAGCCGAATTATGAACCGGGAAGAAGAGACTATGTGTGGACCGCCGACACAATTAAAGCATATTATGTTTATTTTAATTCTATTTGGGGAAAAACAGTCAATGATGTCTGGATGGTAAGTTTGGTCGGTAGTGTATTGGAAAATACTTACCGTTATGATGGAACAAAATGGTACAGGGAAATAAATGCACCTATAGGAAATACAGTTTCGCTTTGGGGAACAGAAAGCAATGTGTGGATAAGCACCCATGAGGGAAGAATTTGGAAGTACAGGAATAATATCTTCAGCTCGTCGCCGCAGTTTATGTACGACGGGAAAGCGATAGATTTTTTTAGCATGGCTGGTAAAAATGATAATGAGGTCTATGCCTGCGGTGGAAAGTTTATGCCTTATAATAGAGACGGTTTACTTTATAAATACAATGGCAGCAGCTGGCAGTTGGATAGGGTATTAAAAAATTATGGTAATTTGTATAAAGTACGATACAGCGATAAAAATAATAGATACTATATTCTCTCTTATATAGACAATAAAGATATTGCGGACACTACACAACTGCTTGAATATGATGGGATAACCGTAAAGTCAATTTTATACCAAGATATTGGCGAAAATTTTACAATAAATAATATAGATGGTTATTTATATGTAAGTAAAGGGAATAAAATCTACAGATATTATGACGAAACTCTTAATGCATATCTCGAAGTAAGTAATCCCAATTTCAGGGGGCAGGTGTGGGGCAGGAATAAAAATGACTTATTAATTCAAATGCAGGATGGACTAATGCATTTCAATGGGAGCGATTTGAAGTATATATTAAAATTTCCAACTAATACAGAATATGGTTCAGCGGCGCTGGTGTTGGAGAGAGATGTTTTTTTGCATGCTTTCGATAACAGAACGGGTTATAACATAATTTATCACGGAATATTAAAATAGGAGAGATATTGCAAA
>JAKAMT010000138.1 GCA_021812705.1 Bacteroidota bacterium
TAGACAACTCTGCATTTATAAAATGCTCGGTCCATATTAGGAGGAGGCTGAATTTCACGCGCCAGATCTATCTTTTCTCCAGGGAAGTAATTTTCCAGAGTTCTATCCAACCGCGACTGGTGATATTCAAGATTCGAAAATTGGCCGCCTAATAATTTAATTGTTTCAATGAAATGGAACATATACTTTATCTATCATCTCTTCATATTCTGATTCACAATTGCTCATAGAAGTAATTCCTCCTCCGCTTTTAAATATCAGTCCCTCACCCGTATTTTCTATAAAACGGATCATCACGGCGCTTTCGAGTTTGTTCCCATCAAAATAACCAAAGACACCGGTATAATATCCGCGGCGATAAGGTTCATTCTGTTTGATTATTTCAATTGTTTTTTTCTTTGGCGCCCCCGTTATTGATCCTGCGGGAAGCATGCTAAAAATTATTTCGCCTATTTTTTCAAAATAATTATCATCAAGTCTTCCTGAAACTTCTGAGCTTACTTGAAGAAGACTTTTATAGTTTGTTTCAATTTTTTCTATATATCTGAAATTATTCACAGAAACTCCACGAGCAACCGTGTTTAAATCGTTTCTTATCAGATCCACGATTGTGTTATGTTCTGCCGTTTCCTTTTTATCCTGAAGAATCATCTCCCGTGCATTTTCAATATCTGCATCTATAGTCCCCTTCATTGGGAATGCCGAGATTATACCCCCGTCAATTACTACAAAAGTTTCGGGAGAAAACACAACAAACTTATCATTATAAATGAGTTTATATTTCGCATTACTTCTATAAAATATTTCCCGCAAGGAAAGATTAGTCTCTATCTTAGTTGGGAACGTAAGATTTAGCAGATAAGTATTTCCGGCATTCAATTCTGAAATTACATTATCAAATGCTTTCCTGTAAGTATCAAAGGAAACCGGATATCTATCAAAAAGTACAGGCTTTATGCTTAATTGTTCTTCTTTGTAATTTTTTATTCCGTTTATATTAAACAAAAGATTAGAACTATTGATTTCATTAAATCTCAATATTATAGGCTGTTCCATTTCAAAATCGACGATGAATAAGAATGGAATCTTTTTCTTACCATACGTGTTCATTAAATTTACAGCCGATATTCTATTCAAATTCATATGACTAAAAAATTAGTAATAATAGACAACTACGATTCATTCACCTATAATTTAATTCAAATTTTGGAAGAATTGAATTCTGATTACACAGTTCTGAAGAACGATTCCTTCTTAATCGAAGAAATAGACAGATTTTCAAAAATATTGATCTCTCCGGGACCCGGAATTCCGTCAGAAGCGGGCTTAGTAAAAAAAGTAATCACGAATTATGCTTTACAAAAAGTATTCTTGGCATTTGCCTTGGCCACCAGGCGATTTCTGAAGTATTCGGCGGAATTTTAACTAACCTTGAAAGAGTTAGGCATGGGCTAACAGTTAAAGTAAAATTAACTGAACCAGCCGATTATCTCTTCGAAAATCTTCCAAGTGAATTCAAGGCGGGTGTGTATCATTCGTGGGCGGTTTCACCTGATTGTTTGCCAGATTGTTTAAAGGTGACTTCGCATTGCGAAGACAATATTATAATGTCTGTAGCACATCGAATTTATGATGTAAGAGGGGTCCAATTCCATCCTGAGTCAATAATGTCTGAATATGGGAAACAGATTATTCGCAATTGGCTGGAACACTAAAGGGAAAAGATCAATTTATATTTGTATAATATACGAAGAGATTATAAAATCAATTCAAAACACGATTCAACGCAGAAAGAATGTTCTCAACCGGAACAATTTCTATCTGATATTTTCCATTTACCGATTTGATATTATTATTTGGAATGATAATTTTTTTAAATCCAAGTTTCGAAGCTTCCTGAATTCTTTTTTCTATATTGCCCACACTTCTAACTTCGCCGCCCAATCCAACCTCTCCAATTACAACCGTATTATTGTCGGCATATTTATCGGAATAATTTGAAGCGATTGCGCAGCAGACAGCAAGATCCACCGCGGGCTCATCTATTCTGATTCCACCCGCGATATTGAGAAAGACATTTTGGGCGGAGAGGCGCAGGTTAGCTCTTTTTTCCAGTACTGCAAGAAGAATGGAGAGGCGTCTGTAATCAAATCCGGTTGCCACGCGCTGCGGATTTCCGTAAGAAGAGGGAGTAACCAAGGCCTGCACTTCCAAAAGAATCGGTCTGGATCCTTCCATGCTGGATGTGACGACCGAGCCTGTTATCTCTTTTTCGCGCTCGCTTAAAAATATTTCGCTGGCGTTTTTAACTTCTCTCAGGCCGTCTTCGTGCATTTCAAAAATGCCGATCTCATTTGTGCTTCCGAATCGGTTTTTCTGCGCTCTTAAAATTCTGTATGAATGACTCCTCTCCCCTTCAAATTGAAGCACAGTGTCAACAATATGTTCCAGGACTTTCGGTCCCGCAATTGCTCCATCTTTAGTCACATGTCCTATAATAATTATAGCGCAATGTTTTTTCTTTGCGCGCTGCATCAGTTCTGCCGTGCATTCTCTTATTTGTGTTATTGTTCCAGCGGCATTATCAAGATCGGGTCTGTAAGTAGTCTGTATTGAGTCAACTATTACGACTTCCGGAGAGTGATTTTCTATTGCGTTTATAATCAGATCGAGATCGGTCTCTGTCATCACCGAAATCTGTTGAGATTGCACTTTCAGTCTTTTTGCGCGAAGATTTATCTGGTTTGCCGATTCTTCTCCGGTTACATACAGGACGGGGCTTTCAATTCTGGATGCCGCCTGCATAACGAGAGTGGATTTGCCTATTCCCGGATCCCCTCCTATCAGAACCACCGAGCCCGGCATCAGTCCCCCCCCCAGCACCCTGTCAAATTCCTCTATGTTTGTTTTAATTCTTCTTTCAATCTGCTGAGATTCAAAATCCAATTTTGAAATACTGCCTTCCCCGATGTTTTTTTTCTTTGAAGATTTTTTTTCTTCAATCAACTCTTCGCTGAAAGTGTTCCAGCTTTCGCACGAAGGGCATTTACCCATCCACCGCAATTCTTCGTGCCCGCAATTGGAGCAGATATATTTAATTCTGTTTTTAGCCATCAGAATCCCGTGCGCTGGATAAATTTTTGTATTACCGGATCAACACTCTCGAGTATCTGGCCCGGCGTTCCGGTGAAATAAATTTTTCCTTCATGCATCATTGCAATTTTATCGGCGGTGTTCTTAACGCTGAACATATCATGCGTAACAACCACCGAAGTTACATTAAGTTTTTCATTCAAAGATTTTATCAGATCATCAATTGCATCGGACATAACCGGGTCTAGACCTGTTGTCGGTTCATCGTATAAAATATATTCAGGAGCCGTTACCAATGCGCGGGCCAAAGCCACTCTTTTTTTCATGCCGCCCGACAGTTCCGAGGGTTTTAGGTTGTGCGTTCCAGGCAGTCCTACAAGTTCAAGCTTTTCGGAAACAATATCGGCAATTTTTTGCTGCGACGGTCTGTTTTCATTTTCAACCAGCGGTAAAGAAACATTTTCTTCAACGGTCATGGAATCGAACAGGGCCGCACCCTGAAAAAGAAATCCGAATTTTTTTCTAACCTCGTACAGTTCTGTGCGCTCCATTTTGCCGATTTCTTTACCGTTGAACTTGATATTGCCTTCATCCGGCTGAAGCAGACCGACAATGTGTTTAAGAAGCACGCTTTTTCCGCAGCCGCTTCTGCCAATCACAGCAAGTGATTCCCCTTTGCTTATCTTCAGATTAACGCCCCGCAGCACATGGTTTGTCCCGAAGCTTTTATGAATATTATTTATCTCAATCATTCTTTTAGGAGGTTATTACAGACGAAAATATATAAAAGAAAAAAATGTTAGTCGACTTGAATTCTGCTTTAGAAATGGGAGCAAAAAAGTTCCCGCCGCAGTCCGTCATTCAACGTTCACACGGCGGGACAAAAAGTTCTTTTACGGATTAACCCCTGTATGGCATTCAACACATTTCATCTCTTTCCACGCATCGCCGCTGTCTTTGTCGGGATGTTTGAAAATCAGGAATGAATTGATCGGAGCAACTTCCAGTTTATCCGGCGGGCCCTGAGCATTAATCGAATGACACAAATTACAATCCTTCTTAATTACGCGCCCTTGTTCGGTCGAGTGATTATCGTTGTGGCAGCGAAAACATCCTATAAATTCCATATGCCCGATATTGTTGGGATATACGTTCCAGCGTACTTTCATTTCAGGGAAAATATTTTTCTTGAATGCACCCTGAATTCCTTTTACAGCCTGATCCACTAAATATTTTTTGCTTGAATAGATGTCGGGATATTTTTCTTTATAATAAGAATTAATTTCGTCTCGGATAGCAATCATGGCCGTGTCTGTTGTTGAAAATGTCTTCTGCACAATCTCGAGGGCTTTCGATTTTACCCACGGAAGTTCTTTGGGAATCACCCCGGCAGCCAGAGCTTCATTGATAAAAAATGTTGGGGGTTGATAATTGTGCGACGGTCTGTTGTGGCAATCCATACAGTCCATTGTACGAGTTTCCATTGTATCGAGTGCTTTTTTGTCAACGCTCTCTTCTTTGTCCTGATAAACAAAAACTTCTCCCGATTTCAGATTCGTATATCTAACCCACGGAATTTTTTCCCGTTTTTTGTCGGATGACTTATATTCAATTTTAACGTTTGGGTTTATGTGCCAGTGAATTCCTTCCTGCGTGCCAAGAGCACTTATCTGAGCGCCGATTTTCATTGTCAGCGTAACATCCCACTCAGAATTTTTTTCATCGGGCATATAATGTCTTTGCGTAACCAATTTTCTTGCATAAAATTTCTGAGGCCAGTGACACTGTTCGCAGGTTTCTCTTGCGGGGCGCAGATTCATTATGGGTGTTTCGATTGGTCTCGGCACTGTTCCAAGAGTAACAGCGTAGACCTGATACATTCCGGACAATTTTGATTTTACATACCAGCTTGCGCCGGTTCCAACGTGGCAGTCCACACAAGCAACTCTTGCGTGCGGAGAATTCTGATATGCAGTGTATTCAGGGGTCATAACATTATGACAGAGTTTGCCGCAGAATTCAACTGATTCGGTATAATGGAAAGCTTCATAACTTCCAAGGGCCGTGAGGAAAAGAAAAACAGTTGTGCCGACCGCAAAAATATAGAACGCATGGCGGTGACGTATATCATTTAAATTTACCTGCGGCCATTCTTTGGAAGGAAGAATATTTAACTTTTTGTCTTTCTTGATTTTTAGAAACATTCCAAAAGGAATCATTACTAAACCCAAAACAAGAAATCCCGGAAGTATTATATAGACTACCAATCCGAGGTAAGTTCCACCACCGGAAGTAAATGTGATTACGAAAAGAAAAATTATCATGAATAAGCTTATCAGCGATATCGTTGCGCCGATAACCGATACCCAATTTTGCGATGAGTACGGAAGTTTAATTTTCATTTTACTCCTCTTTTTATCTGTAAAGAATTCGACGAAAAATTCGTATAAAATTTAACTCGGTGGCGAAAGTTAATTAGAGAGGGCTAAAATTCCAAAATGTTATTGACCGGATCGTTATTAAACCGCCAAAATATATATTATTAAATAATTTTCAGGATTTTTTCTTTTCTTTATCCTTTATCTTGAAATATAATGCTACAACAAAGACTAAGAAAACCAGCGTTGCCGCAGCAAATCCGTTTCTTCTCGTATAATATTCATCAATCTCTTTCTGGCCCATTACGGAAGCTCTGTTAATTATTCCCATTCCTTCTGCAAGTTTTCCCGCTATTTTGGTTGAATCAAAAGTGTGAATCATGGTTCTTGATTGAATAATGTACTGCTTGGCGTCCTGAAGAACAAAACCGATATCGATATCATTCATCCCCTTTTGTTTGACCTCTTGGTACTTCGCATCCGCCGCCGCATAGCCTCTTTTCAAATTTGAGATCGATGTATAGATGTATTTGGCTATCGAATATCCGGCATCCCCTTCCGAATGGCATTCAATACATTTGGAATCTTTTCCCACACCGATCATTTCATCATTCGGCTTAAGGATTAAATGATTGCTGTGACATTGTTCGCATCCGTGAAAGTTTTTTTCTTGAAATGCTTTTGCCATAGGAGACTGACTAAAATAGTCCATATTACTGGCATGGCATGTTCCGCATACATGTGAAACAGAAGCGACTCCAGGAGGCTGAGCACCGTGGTTCCCGTGGCAATCGTTGCATGCAGGTGCGCCAAGATCTTGATTTTTTAGAAGAGCAATACCATGCACACTTTTGGAATATTCCTCAAGAGGATTGCTCGGCAGATTATATTTCCTCATTAGTTCATGATTGCCGTGACATTTATTGCAAGTGCCCGGGATATTTAACTTATAAACAGTAGATCTTGGATCTTTTACCGCAATAATTCCGTGAGCAGTATGACAACTGGAGCAATCGGCAACATTCTGATCACCTTCCTGCAATTTTTTACCATGCATGCTTGTGTAATACTGAGAGACTTGATCTGTTGCAATACGCGGCTGATAAGTTCTCATATAATTTATATTCGAGTGACATTTGCCGCAAAATTGTGGAATCTCTTTTTTGCTTGGGGCGCCCACAAAACCTTTCGACTTACTCATCGCCACATCTTGATCGTCGCTATTCGGATCTCCGCCATGGCAGGAGGCGCAAGTTAAATTTGCATGCCGGTGAACATCGTTTTCATTAAAATCTTTAGGAACGTTGTCTATCTCCGTATGGCACGATAAGCAATGATCTTTCTTGACCGTCTGTTTTAATTTATTCTCTTTCTTTTCCGGTTCAGCGGTTCCGTACAATAAAAATATTGTGAGTGAACCAGCCAGTAAATAAAAAAATCTTTTTCGCATTTTGAGTTCCCTATAATATATAACCCAATACTGTCATTACTATAATGAATGCTACTGCAATTATCCCAATTAATTCAAGCGGCTGAATTTTCCAATTTGGTCTCTGTTTAATCTTAATATATGGAATTAACATCCATATCAATCCCGCAACTCCGAAGAATAAAACTCCAAGCAGTTCGCCTTCCAAAAATAAAATGTGTGCCGGCAGAAGTTTTAAAGATTGGAACATAAACATGAAATACCATTCTGGACGAATACCTTCGGGAGCAGAAGCAAATGCATCTGCTTTGTTACCTATCTCCCATGGAAAATAAAGTGCAAGAAAAATGAGGATGTTGAAAACAATTACCCAAAGAAGCAGATCCTTTAAAGCGAAATCAGGGAAAAACGGAATATATTTTTTCTTTTCCTCCG
>JAKAMT010000139.1 GCA_021812705.1 Bacteroidota bacterium
AGACGCAGATCAGCTTGCAGTTCTGGTGGATCCTGCTTCGCTGAAAATTGTTCTTGAAGCGCCCTACAGGTTTAACAGCTCTATTCGAACAGGCGATTCTTTTTTTGTCACACTCCCCGATGATAAGGAACTAACTGCCCGCGTTGAGAAAAAAATTCCGACGATTAATAACGATAACCAGACTCTCCGCTTTATTCTTGTTCCGAATCAAAAAATTGAACTTCCGGCGAATCTGAACGTAAGCATCAAATTCCCATTGAAAAGTTACGGAGACGCGGTCGCTCTTCCTAAATCCGCCGTTATGGCTAATGAAACGCAGACGGAATTCTGGATTATGAAATTATTGAATGACACAACCGCGGTGAAAGTGCCGGTCATAAAAGGATTGGAAGCTGATAGTTTTATTCAGATCAGTAGCCCCATCTTAAATCTGAACGACAGATTTATAACCGTAGGCGCATACGGTCTTCCCGATACCGCCCATGTTTCAATCTCTTCAAACAGGAAAGAAGAAGAATGAAAAAGTTTTTTATTGAGTATAAAGGACCCGTTGGCGCGATTCTTTTCTTCATTCTAGCGGGAGGGATTTTTTCTGTACTGAATATTCAAACAAGTCTCTTCCCCGATATCACTTTTCCTAAAATAAAAATCATTGCAGAAAACGGTCAGCAACCGGTGAATAAAATGATGCTTACCGTAACTATGCCCCTCGAAAACGCAATTAAAAAAGTCGAAAATCTGCAGCTGTTGAGAAGCACTACATCCAGGGGAAGCTGCGAGATCTCGGCTTTTTTAGATTGGAATTCCGATATCGATTTGGGCAAGCAGAGAATCGAAGCCAGGATCGCCGCAATTAAGGAAGCTCTGCCGGCGGGAATAAATATCACTGTAGAAAAAATGAACCCGTCAATTCTTCCGGTGATGGGCTATTCCCTTGAAGGAGAAGGAAAAAGCCAAATTGAACTGAGGCAGATTGCCGAATATACAATCAAACCTTTTCTTTCACGAATAGAAGGCGTAGCCGAGATTGCAATAATCGGAGGGAAGATAAAAGAGTATCACGTGATTCTTGATCCAGTTAAGATGAGCGCCCTTGCAGTTACTCCGCAGTATGTTTCCTCCGTCTTTCAGCAGAATAATTTTATCTCTTCAAACGGATATTTATCAGACTATAACAGGATGTATTTAAGCATTACGGACGCTTCCATCGCGGATATTAAAATGCTGGAAAACACTGTTATTAAAAATGATATGCAGAGAACTATAAGAGTAAAAGATATAGCTAAAGTTGAAATAGCAGAGAGAAAAGAATACGTGAAAATAAGTGCCGATGGAAAAAATATTCCGTTGGTGGCAATCTTAAAGCAGCCTAATGCTAATCTTGTAAAAATTGCAAAGGAGGTTGAACAGAAAGTAGGGGAGATGAATAAACTTCTACCTCACGGCGTTCAATTGAAATCATATTACAATCAGGCTGACTTTGTAAACAGCTCAATCAAAAGTTTAATGGACGTTTTGTGGATCGGTCTGCTGCTTGCAATCGTAGTTACAGTTCTTTTTCTCCGTTCGCTTAAAGCCAGTTCTGTTGTGCTAATCACGATTCCCGTTACTCTCTCTTTAACCGTCCTCGTCCTGTATATTGCCGGATATACTTTCAACATTATGACCATCGGCGCAATTGCCGCCGCAATAGGATTGATTATTGATGATGCGATAATTGTAATTGAGCAGATTCACAGGACTCACGAGGAACATCCGGAAGAAAACAGCTTTCAGCTTGTTGCAGAGGCGATTCATTATCTGTTCCCCGCGATGGTGGGATCTTCACTAAGCACAATTGTGATATTCTTTCCTTTTGTTTTGATGAGCGGCGTGGCAGGAGCGTATTTTAAAGTGATGACTAATACAATGATGATAACGCTTTTATGCTCATTCATTGTTACATGGATCGGGCTGCCTGTTCTTTACATCTTATTCTCAAAAGAAAAACACAACATCGAATCCAAAAGCAGAGCGGTTAAAAAGCGAAACTGGGTTCACTATTTTATTACGCGACCCGCAATTGCCGGCTCGCTGGTAATGATTTTGATAGTATCCGCGTTTTTGATTCTTCCCAATCTGCCGAGCGGATTTTTGCCCGAGATGGATGAAGGTGCAATTGTACTCGATTACAAAAGTCCGCCCGGAACGTCTCTGGAAGAGACCGACAGAATGCTGGGCAAGGTTAGAGATATTCTCAAAACCACACCTGAAGTTGAAACATTCTCTCTCAGAACGGGAACTCAGATGGGATTTTTTATAACCGAGCCGAACTATGGAGATTTTTTAATCCTGCTTAAAAATGATAGAAGAAAAAGTACGGAAGAAGTTTCTGATAATATCAGAAAAAAAATTGAAGCTGCTCTTCCGTCACTGCAGGTCGATTTCGGTCAGGTTATCGGTGATATGCTCGGCGATCTGATGAGCTCCGTGCAGCCGATTGAAATAAAAATTTTCGGCGATGATCAGGAAGAATTGAAAAAACTTGCCGAACGCTGCGCTTCGATTGTGGAAAGCGTGAATGGAACCGCGGATGTTTTTAACGGAATCACAATTGCGGGTCCTTCGGTTTCGATTATACCCAAAACGGAAAAACTTGCGCAGTTCAATCTCTCACCATCAGATTTTCAATTGGAGATGCAGAATAAATTGGATGGAAATGTCGTCGGCAGCATAATCGAACGGAACAGGCTTACAGATATCAGAACACTGGAATCAAATTCAAAAAATCCCTCGCTGAATGAAATTAAAAACAGCCAGTTAATTCTGCCTAACGGAAAATTAAAACCGTTGAGCGAGGTTGCGGATATTAATTTGTCCAAAGGTTCAGCGGAAATTGAACGTGAAAATTTGAAAATGATGATTGCCGTAACCGCCCGCTTGAATAACCGGGATCTAGGAAGCACTCTTAACGAATTAAGGTCACTCATTAAAAGTGAAATCTCCCTTCCGGAAGGATATTCAATAGAATACGGAGGGGCTTATAAAGAACAGCAAAGCGCGTTCGGAGAATTGCTCCAAATATTAATCGTAGCAAGCTTTTTGGTCTTTGTGGTAATTCTATTTCTATTCAAAAAAATTAAAGTTGCCCTGCTTATAATGCTATTATCCGTGATCGGAATTACCGGCAGTCTGATAGCTCTTTTCATTACCGGCACGCCTCTTAATGTGGGAAGTTATACTGGAATAATAATGATTGTGGGAATCATAGGAGAGAATTCTATCTTCACCTATCTTTTATACAGGGAAGCAAAGAAGAAAAACTCTAAAGATGAAGCTATTGTATTTTCTATATCAACGCGTCTTAGACCGAAATTAATGACTGCGCTGGGTGCAATAACCGCACTTTTTCCTCTGGCATTGGGTATAGGAACCGGTGCGCAGATGCATCAGCCCCTGGCCATTGCAATTATAGGCGGATTAATTGTAGCGCTTCCGCTTCTGCTGATAGTACTGCCGACATTTTTAAGATTTATAGAAAAGTGATTTTTATTCGTAGCTTTATTGAAAATTTATTTAGAAAGAACCTCGCTTATTATGAAGCTCTTAGTAGTTGAAGATGAAACCGCATTGTTGAGTGAAATTGTAAACTTCATTAAACAAGAAGGATTTATTTGTGAAACCGCTTCCAACTTCGAGGAAGCCGTTCAAAAAATAAATCTTCATCGGTATGACTGCGCGGTGATTGATATAACGCTCCCGGGAGGCAGCGGCCTCGAGATTATTTCCCGACTCAAAAAGATTTCGGTGAATACTGGAATTATTATAGTCTCCGCAAAAAATTCTGTGGGTGATAAAATTTCAGGATTGAATCTTGGAGCCGACGACTATCTCGCCAAACCTTTTCACCTTGCAGAATTGAACGCTAGAATTAAGTCAGTAATAAGGAGAAGACAGTTTGATGGAAAGGATAAAATCATATTTGAGGAAATCTCAATCTTTCCTGAAACTCGTGAAGTGACGGTAAATACCATTCCCGTTTCTTTAACCAGAAAAGAATATGAAATCCTTCTTTATTTTATAAGCAATAAACAGAGAGTTCTTACGAAAGAATCTATTGCCGAACATATCTGGGGTGATCAAGCCGATTCTTTTGACAGTCTGGATTTTGTTTATTCCCAAATAAAAAATCTCCGAAAAAAAATAAATGACTGCGGAGGGGGTGATTATCTGCAGTCCGTTTATGGAGTTGGCTATAAGTTCACATCAAAATGAAATTACTAGCTAAAATAAACAGGCGCTACGCTTTCTTTTCCGTTGTCACATTGTTGTTTGGAATGATTCTCCTCTACATATTTATGCATTACTTTGTCAAATCTAATCTTGAAGAGACCCTTTATTCCACTAAGCAAAATGTGATAAAAAAATTGAACGCTGGGAGTAAAGTGGAATTTGCCCCTTTCATTGAAGTGAAAGAAATAACAGGTAAAAATCTTAATGCTTTCATTGATGAAATTAAGGACACACTGATTTTTGATTCGTTTGAAAATGAATATGATTCTTTCAGTCAGCTTAAATCGGTTTACCATAATGGGAAAAAGGATTTTGTGATTTATATCCGCCTGGACAATTTGGAAAAATCTGATCTGATTTTTTCGGTCGGACTTCCAATCTCAATTCTTCTACTCGCAATATTGCTTATGTCGAATTTTGTTGTAACTCGTATAAATCTATCCATCTGGGGCCCGTTTTATGAGAACTTAGAAAAACTTAAATCGTTTTCTACGTCTGGAAAGGAAAAATTGGAATTGAAAAAAGCTGACATAGATGAATTCGCAGATCTTAATGAGACGCTGGTTCAACTAACAGAAAATGCGCGGCGGGATTACAGCAGGCTTAGAGACTTTTCAGAAAACGCGTCTCACGAACTGCAGACACCAATCGCAATCATCAAAGCAAAAATTGAAGCTCTTCTTCAAAATAATATTGGTCCCGAAGAATCTGACCGTCTTCACTCAATTTACAAATCGCTGAACCGTTTGACAAAACTGAATGAATCGCTTACGCTCTTGACTAAATTGGAAAGCGCAGATTATGAAGAAAAAAAAGAGATACAGCTCAATACTATTGTCATGCGTATGGCAGGTGATTTCTCGGAAATAGCAGAAGAAAAAGCGGTGAAGATTGAAACAGATCTTAAGCAGGAAATTAAATTATATATGAATGAAAATCTGCTCGAGATAATTTTATCCAACCTTTTCATGAATGCCGTTAAATACAATCTGCATGGAGGCAAAATATTTATCTTCTCCGCAGATGATTCGTTGACGTTCAAAAATACCGGCTTAAAGCCCAAGAAGGATCCGGCTAAAATGTTCGACCGTTTTGAAAAGGATAACCCTGCGTCCGAATCCTCGGGTCTGGGGCTCGCTATAGTTAAAGAAATTTGTGAAATGAATAGATATTCAATTAGTTACTCTTTTGATGAACCATATCATATAATCTCGGTTAAATTCTTAAAATCAGATCAGAAGAACTAAATCTTCCAGTTTATTTCCAGAATTGATCCTTAAACTTGATATGTATTTAAAATTAACCGGAGTATGTAATGAAAAAATTATTGTTTTTATCTGTCGCCCTTTTCTTTGCGATTACTTTATCTGTCTTGGCTCAAAAGGAACCTAAAGTAAGCGAAAAGGCAAAAACTTCTTTTGCAAAAGCTTTTCCAGCGGCCGCGGACGTGAAGTGGCAGAAGGAAAATAAAGATTACGAAGTTGAATTTAAGCTCAATGGTGTAGAAACTAGCGTGGTAATAAACGCACAGGGAAAAATTCTTGAAACCGAAAGCGCCATTGAGAAAACCGCTCTTCCTAAAGGTGTGGAAGAATTCATAACAAAAAATCATCAAGGATGGCAGATTACAGAAACAGCAAAAATTATTGATGATAAAAATGTCATTACTTTCGAAGCGCAGATTTCAAAAGGCAAATCGAAAAAGGATCTTCTCTTTGATTCCGCCGGAAAGCCCATTCTAAAGAAAGAAAATGGAAAAGAAAAAGATTAGTTCCGCCAAATTTTGACGTGCATTACTTTCACTTGTCCCGCTCAGTGCGGGACTTTTTTTTATCTATTTATAAAAGAATTATTAAATTCACTTCCGGAATGGATGTTTTACATTAAATGGGATCTAAATGAAATTAACTATTATGAATTTTACTTTTATTATCTATTCTCTGGTAACCTTTGCCGTATCGGCTCAAAAAGAAGAAGGCAAAAAAGACGATCTTCAGTTTGATCAGAAAAAAATATCAAAAAAAGTTTTGGTTGTAATTTATGATCCGGTTCTTGAATCGAAAGGAAATAAATCCCTTACGCAGTTTTATAAATGGAACAGCCCCGATCTGCTTATCAATCAGTATATAAACGATGTGAAAGAGTCGAGCTGCGGGCTGGTGGAATACAATGTTGTGCAAAAAATTGTAGCTGATGAATATCCTCAGCATCTGGACGGATTCAGATATACAGACGAATCTTTCATGCGCGCCTGGACGGAAAAGAAATTTCATGATTGCGGCGGCGATTACAAAAAAATAATTGATGATTACGGGATAATCGAAAAAGTTGAAAAGAAAATCATTGATGAAGTCTGGCTCTTCGGTGCTCCCGGATTTAGCTGGTGGGAATCTACCATGGCCGGCAGCGGGTCCTATTACTGCAATTCCGATCCCGTTCCTGATGTAAAATGCTCGCGAAGATTCATTATAATGGGATTCAATTATGAAAGAGGCGTGGACTGCATGCTTGAAGATCTTGGCCACAGGACTGAATCTATTATGTGGCATATCTTCGGCAGCTGGGAAGCCGATGACAAAACCGACTGGAATAAATTTACTCTCTACAATAAAATTGCGCCCGGGCATGCACAGGTTGGCAATATTCACTTCGCACCGAACAGCGATAAAGATTACGACTGGGGTAATAAAAAATTTGTGGAAAGTTATTGCGACGACTGGTACACCTATCCGCTTCTTCCCGGGAAAAAACGAATTGTAAACTGCGAGGAATGGGGGAACGGTGATATGAGGAAACATCATATATGGTGGTTTAAACATCTTCCGCACGCCGAAGGAAAATCAGGTGCCGTACTGAATAACTGGTGGCAATATGTGATGAACTATGATGAGTACTGAACCCGGAATGTTTTTGCAGGCTCTGAAAATTTTAATCTGAGAATTAGTATACAAATAAATAAATCAATGTATCTAATCTTTACGGAGGTAATATGAGAAAATTTCTCACCGCGGTTCATCTTTTAATTCTTGCGCTCTCTCTGAATGCGCAATCGTTGAA